>NZ_JBHWVO010000040.1:0-52037 GCF_042736635.1 Streptomyces sp. NPDC060035 | reverse complement strand
GCGGGGGGTGGTTTGGGGGGCGCCCTCGCCCCACCGCCGCTCACCGGTTTGGGCGGGGGTTTGGGGGCTTGGAGCACCGATCGGTGCTCCAAGCCCCCTTCCCATGCTCCGGGATGCCCGACGTGCGACGGCCGGCGCGGCCGGAGGCTCAGATCTTGATCAAGAATGACCGCTTCGGAGGGATCCCGCTCCCGGAGATCGATAGGTTCGATTCCGTTCAGGACGACCGGCGGTCTTGGGGGAACACGAGGCCGTCGGTCGCACACGACCGTCGTCCCGGTCATCGGGGCGACGGGACACAAGGGGGATTTTTGACCAAGCGTGCGTTTTCGTCGGTCCGTGCGGGCCGCAGCTCCGTCGTCGTCCTGGCCCTGGTGGCCGGATCTCTGGGCGTGGCGGCCGGACCGAGCTCCGCTGCCCAGAAGAGTTGCGCCGCGCGTTACAAGGACGAGTTCGGCCGCCCCAAGGCCTACAACCTGTGCAACATCAAGAAGGTCAAGTACCTCGGGCTGCAGACGGGCAAGGACTACATCGCGATCGTCCGCGGGCGCGGCCCCATGACGCTCACGCTCACGAACCTCGAGACGGTGAGCAACACCAAGAGCTCCTCGTTCGACGTCACCGCCGGCCCGGTATCGGCGGCGGTCGGCTTCGACGTGACCAAGTCGCGGACGAAGAGCATGTCCGGCAGCTGGACCGTTCCGAAGAACAAGTTCGGCACCCTGAAGGCGTATCCGGTCTACAAGGCCTACTCCTTCGAGGCGTACGGAAAGCTCGACGGCAAGAGGGTCGGTAAGGGAGTGGCCCGTAAGGCCGTCGGCTACGAGTACAAGCACTCCGTGAAGTAGACGGGGAAGGGGCCCGGCGCATGGTGCGTCGGGCCCCTTCGCGGGTGACGGCGTGTGCCGGTGCACCCCGGAATCTCGGCAGCCTCAGGCTGCGGTCTTCTTCGCCAGGGCGAATCCTTCGAAGCCGGCGATGCCGAGGAAGGCGACGGTCATGAAGTCCGCCTCCTCCTTCCACACCTGCACCAGGTCGCTCAGCCGGGAGGTGAGGAGTTCCGTCGCGGTCACCGGGTCGGGACCGGCCTCCGACCACCAGCTGATGATCAGGGCCAAGCCGAAGAGCTGGCCGAGGAAGACGCCGACCAGGGCGAGCGGGACGCCGAGGACCGGCAGGACCGGATTGCGGCCGCCGACCTTGCCGAGGGCGAATCCGACGAGGGCGCCGACACCGAGGGCCACCCAGCCGACCTGGGTGTAGCTGCCGTCCTCGTCGGCCAGGGCGCGCATCACACCACCGTAGACAAGGGCACCCACGACGGCGGCGGCGAACCCCGCGGCTATCCCGAGCCCGACGTTGTTGCGGGCCGGCGCCTGCGGCGGGGCGGGGGCGTACGGAACGCCGAACGGGTTGCCCGTCGGGGCGCCGGGCTGCTGGCCTGCGTACGGGTTGCCCGTCGGGGCGCCGGGCTGCTGGCCCGCGTACGGGTTACCGGTCGGGGCGCCGGGCTGCTGCTGCGCCGCGTACGGGTTGCCGTCGGCAGGCTGGCCGCCGCCGTAGGGCTGCTGCGGCGGGTTCGGCGGCTGCACGGGCTGACTCATGATGGATGTTCCCCCTGGACGGATGCGCACGGCTGTGCGAGAAGTGACGCCGCAGGCTAGCAGTCCGTGCCGACATGGCCCACCGGAATCCTTGCGGGGACTGGCCGGTGGGCTCTCTACAGCCGGTGCGCGGCCCCAGCCGGGGTGGCTCCCCGGGTGTCCAGGAGGAGTTGGGCCTTCACGGCGAGACCCTGGAGGTCGTACGTGCGGTGGTGCTGGAGCAGCACCGTCAGGTCGGCACCGGCTGCGGCCTCGTACAGCGAGTCGGCCCGCGGAACGGGCAGTTCGCGCACGCGCCAGTCCAGGACGTGCGGGTCGTGGTACCCGATCTGGGCGCCCATGTCCATCAGCCGGGTCGCGATCTCCCGGGCGGGGGAGGCCTCCTGGTCGGCGAGGTCCGGCTTGTAGGTGACGCCGAGCAGCAGTACCTGCGCGCCCCGGACGGACTTGCCGTGCTCGTTCAGCAGGGTGGCGCTGCGCTGGATCACGTAACTCGGCATCCGGTCGTTGATCTCCTGGGCGAGCGAGACCATGCGCAGCGGGTGGCCCGGGGTGCGGCTGTTGTACGGGAGGTAGCCGGGGTCCACAGGGGCGCCGTGGCCGCCGACGCCGGGGCCGGGGCGGAACGGCTGGAAGCCGAAGGGCTTGGTCTCGGCGCACCGGATGACGTCCCAGAGGTCGACGCCGAGGTCGTGGCAGAGCACCGCCATCTCGTTGACCAGAGCGATGTTGACGTGCCGGAAGTTGGTTTCGAGGACCTTCGTCATCTCGGCCTCGCGCGGCCCGCGGGCCCGGACGACCTTGTCGGTGAGCCGGCCGTAGAACGCGGCGGCGGACTCCGTGCAGGCGGGGGTGAGGCCGCCGATGACCTTGGGGGTGTTGGCGAAGACATGGGTGCGGTTGCCGGGATCGAGGCGGCCGGGGGAGTGCGCGAGGTGGAAATCGCGTCCGGCGCGCAGCCCCGAGCCCTCCTCCAGGAGCGGCCGTACGACGTTCTCGGTGGTTCCGGGGGGCACGGCCGATTCCAGCAGCACGGTGGTGTGGGGGCGCAGCCGGGCAGCGAGGGCGCGGGCCGCGTCGGTCACGGAGCCGAGGTCGAGGGTGCGGTCCGGCCCCAGGGGGGTGGGGGCGCAGATCACGGCGGTACGGACCCGGCCCAGCTCGGCCGGATCGGCGGTGGGCCGGAAGCCCCCCGAGAGCATCCGGCGGATGTCGGAGGCGCTGAGGGATCCCTCGACCGGTGTACGGCCTGCGGAGAGTTCGGCGAAGGGGCGGGGGTCGGTGTCGTAGCCGACGGTGTGGATTCCGGCGGCGACGGCTGCTTGGGCGAGGGGGAGGCCCAGGTGACCGAGTCCGATGACAGCGAGGTCGGCGGGCATGTCGAGGGCCGTCCTTCCCTAAGACCAAGAAGACAGAAAGTGCAACTGCTGGGGGACAGCGCAATGTCAGACTAGGCGTAAATATGACCTAATTGTCGCATTCTGTGACTCTCGTCGACCGGGTGTTGTCCACAGGCGGTGGCTGAAGTCGTGGACCGCGGACAGAATCGAGTGGTGGGCACGGGCGCCCGGCCTCGCGGCCGGTCCCCGCTCCCGTGCCGGACCACCCCGATCTACCGGGAGGCAGCAGTGAGGACAGCGACACTGGGACCCGCGGAGCGCACCGCGGCGCTGGCCGCGATGGCCGAGCGCGAACTGGACGTACTGGTCGTGGGAGCGGGCGTGGTCGGCGCCGGGACGGTGCTCGACGCGGCCACCAGAGGGCTCTCGACCGGGCTGGTCGAAGCGCGCGACTGGGCGTCCGGGACCTCCAGCAGGTCGAGCAAGCTGATCCACGGCGGGCTGCGCTATCTGGAGATGCTGGACTTCGCGCTCGTACGGGAGGCGCTGAAGGAGCGCGGGCTGCTCCTGGAGCGGCTGGCCCCGCACCTGGTGAAGCCCGTTCCGTTCCTCTACCCGTTGCAGCACAAGGGGTGGGAGCGGCTGTACGCGGGCGCGGGCGTCGCGCTGTACGACGCGATGTCGGTGTCCTCCGGACACGGCCGGGGCCTGCCCGTGCACCGGCATCTCTCGCGCCGCCGTGCCCTTCGGGTCGCGCCCGCCCTGAAGAAGGACGCACTGGTCGGTGCCCTGCAGTACTACGACGCCCAGATGGACGATGCCCGCTTCGTGGCGACACTGGTGCGCACGGCCGCGGGATACGGGGCGCACGTGGCGAACAGGGCGCGGGTGATCGGTTTCCTCCGCGAGGGCGAGCGGGTCGTCGGCGCCCGGGTGCAGGACGTCGAAGGCGGCGGGGAGTACGAGGTCAGGGCCAAACAGGTGGTCAACGCCACCGGCGTGTGGACGGACGACACCCAGGCGCTCATCGGTGAGCGCGGCCAGTTCCACGTCCGGGCGTCGAAGGGCATCCATCTGGTCGTACCGAAGGACCGCATCCACTCCTCGACCGGGCTGATCCTGCGGACCGAGAAGTCCGTGCTGTTCGTGATTCCCTGGGGGCGGCACTGGATCATCGGCACGACGGACACCGACTGGGACCTGGACAAGGCGCACCCGGCCGCCTCCAGCGCCGACATCGACTATCTGCTCGAACACGTCAATTCGGTCCTGAACACCCCTCTGAGCAGGGACGACGTCCAGGGCGTCTACGCGGGGCTGCGGCCCTTGCTGGCCGGTGAGTCGGATGCGACGAGCAAGCTCTCGCGCGAGCACACGGTGGCGCACCCGGCGCCGGGGCTCGTCGTCGTCGCAGGAGGCAAGTACACGACCTACCGTGTGATGGCGAAGGACGCGGTGGACGAGGCGGTGCACGGACTGGACCAGCGGGTGGCGGACTGTGTCACGGAGGACATCCCGCTGCTGGGCGCCGAGGGCTACCGGGCCCTGTGGAACGCGCGGGCGAGGATCGCTGCCCGGACCGGGCTCCACGTCGCCCGGGTGGAACACCTCCTCAACCGGTACGGCGCGATGACCGAGGAGCTTCTCGACCTCGTCGAGGGCGACTCGTCGTTGGGCGACCCTCTGGCCGGCGCCGAGGACTACCTGCGGGCCGAGGTCGTCTACGCGGCCTCGCACGAGGGCGCCCGCCACCTCGACGACGTACTGACGCGGCGCACCAGGATCTCCATCGAGACGTTCGACCGTGGCACCCGCTGCGCGCGCGAGTGCGCGGACCTGATGGCGCCGGTGCTGGGCTGGGACACGGGCCAGGTCGAACGGGAGGTGGAGCACTACCGCAAGCGGGTGGAGGCGGAGCGGGAGTCGCAGCGGCAGCCGGACGACCTGACCGCCGACGCGGCCCGGCTGGGGGCGCCGGACATCGTGCCGATCTAGGGGGATGGGGGACGGCAGAACTCGGCCTCCAGCAGGGCCGGTTCGAGGCCGGGATCGGACAGGGTGTCCGTGTTGACCCGGAAGGTGAGGACGTGCCGGCCGTCGCGGGTCGCGGCGGTCCGTACGTAACTTCCGGTGATGCGCCCGTTGTGCCCCCAGACGGTGGTGCCGCAGGACAGCTTCTGCGGGTAGATGCCCATGCCGTACAGGCCGTGTGCCGTGCGGGTGTTGAGCAGCGTGGCCAGCTGGGCGGGCGGCAGGAGGCGGCCGGCCAGCAGGGCCCCGTAGAAGAGGGTCAGGTCGGCGAGCGTGGAGACCATCTCCCCGGCCGCGCCCGCGATCCGCGGGCCGGTCGTGGTGACATCGCGCAGTGTGCCGTCACCGGGGGAGAGGTGGTAGCCGCGGGAGTGCGAGGAGGGCAGGGTGCTCCGGGCGCCGGGGAGCGTGGTGCCGGTCAGATGGAGGGGGGTGAGGATGCGGCGCTGTATCTCGGTGGCGTACGGGTGTCCGGTGACGCGCTGAACGACCAGACCGAGCAGGACGTAGTTGGTGTTGGAGTACGCGTACGTGCCGGGCGCCGTCACGGGGGGACGGGTCAGCGCGGTACGGACCGCGGTGTCCGGTGTGAGCGGCTGCGCGGACGGACCGGCCGCACCCGTGACGGCGGGGTCCGTGGCGGGCAGTGCCTCGGTGTAGTCGTAGAGACCGCTGGTGTGGGTCAGCAGGGCGCGCAGGGTGATGCGGCGGCCGTCGTTGCCGTGGCCGCGTATCAGGCCCGGCAGCTGCGCGTCGACGGTGTCCGACAGGTGCAGCGCGCCTTCCCCGGCGAGTTGGAGGACCACTGCAGCGACGAATGTCTTCGTGATGCTGCCTGCCCGGAAGTGGTCGCCGGGCCGGATTCCGGGTCCGGCGGAGCGGTAGGTCTCCTGCGGTGTCGGGTGGTCGCGACGGGACAGAAAGGCCGCGGCGGGGGCGTTGCCCTCGACGACGAGCCGGGGAAGGTAGGAGGATGCGGGCGTGAGGTGTGGTTCGCTGGGCAGGCTCGCGGTTCCGAGGGCGAGCAGGGTCAGCACCAGCGGGGCGGCGAGCAGCGCCCTGAGTGTCGGCATGGCAGGGGGGCTCCTTCCTCCGGCCACATCATGGCCGACCAAGGACCCGGCACCATGACCGGTCCCGGGGTGAGAGACAATGAACGCTCTGCCAGGGCGGGTTGATCGCAGAGGGGACGCATGTCGGAGGCGGAGCAGGCACGGGAGCCCCAACGGGACAAGGACGGGCGTCTTCTCGCGGGGCGGTACCGGCTCGGGGCGGTGCTCGGCCGGGGCGGCATGGGCACGGTCTGGCGTGCTGCCGACGAGACGCTGGGCCGCACGGTCGCGGTCAAGGAACTGCGGTTCCCGTCGGCCATCGACGAGGACGAGAAACGCCGTCTGATCACGCGCACGCTGCGTGAGGCGAAGGCGATCGCGAGGATCCGCAACAACAGCGCCGTGACCGTCTACGACGTGGTCGACGAGGACGACCGGCCGTGGATCGTCATGGAGCTCATCGAGGGCAAGTCGCTCGCCGAGGCCATCCGTGAGGACGGGACGCTGACGCCGAGGCGCGCCGCGGAGGTCGGCCTGGCCATCCTCGACGTGCTGCGGTCGGCGCATCGCGAGGGCATCCTGCACCGCGATGTGAAGCCGTCCAACGTGCTGATCTCCGACGACGGCCGTGTCGTGCTCACCGACTTCGGCATCGCCCAGGTGGAGGGCGACCCTTCCGTCACCTCGACGGGCATGCTCGTCGGCGCTCCCTCGTACATCTCGCCGGAGCGGGCCCGCGGGCACAAGCCCGGACCGCCCGCCGACCTGTGGTCGCTCGGCGGACTTCTGTACGCGAGCGTCGAGGGCTGCCCGCCGTACGACAAGGGCTCGGCCATCGCCACGCTGACAGCGGTGATGACGGAACCGCTCGACCCGCCGAAGAACGCGGGCCCGCTGGAGGAGGTCATCTACGGTCTGCTGGCCAGGGACCCCGAGCAGCGGCTCGACGACGCCGGGGCACGAGCACTGCTCACCGATGTGATCAATGCTCCGGAGCAGCCGGAGCGTCCTGTGCCCCCGCCGGCCGATTCCACGCAGGTCATGGCGCTGCCCGGAATCATCGGCACGAAGAGCGGCAGCAAGAAGGCGGCCGGCGCGGCAGCGGCGTCCGCGGCGGCATCCGGCGCGGCGTCACCGGCCGGGGACGGATCCACGGCGGCGACCCCGGCAGGCTCCGGGGAGAGCGCGCGGGACCGGCTGCGCGGCGCGCTGCGGTCCGTACGGAACGCGAAGGCGCCGGCGGCAGCGGCCGCGGGCGCGGCTGTTCCTCCGGCGCCCGCGCAGGCACCGGCCGTTCCGGCAGCCACTGCGGCCGCCACGGCATCGGCCTCCGGGCCTGCCGCAGCGCCGCAGCGCCCCGGAGGCCCGCCCGCCGCCCCGGTCCGCGCGTCGATCACCGATGTCGTGCCGCGCCGCACGCTGGCGATCATCGCCGGTGTCGTCGTGCTCGCCGTGCTCGGTACGGTCCTCGCGCTCACCCTGGGCGACGGCGACAAGGGCAACGAGGGCAATGGCACGGGCGGAGGGGGCGACAAGGCCGCGTCGGCCGGTGCCGCCGCCGGTGGCGACAGCGCGACCGACTCCGGCAAGGGCAAGGACAGCGGCAAGGGCGACGAGGGCCAGAAGGACGGTCAGGGCAAGGGCAAGGGTGAGGCGTCGGGCAAGCCGTCGCCCGGCCCGGGGACCGGTGCACCCGCTCCGGGCACCGCGCCTGCCGGGTACAAGCTGGTCACCGACAAGCAGTTCCACTTCAGCATGGCGATGCCCGAGGGCTTCAGACGGGACGTCATTGCGGGAAGGAACTCGGGCCGCATCTACAACACCGACGGCGGCTTCCCGCGCGTCCAGGTCGACTACAACGCCTCCCCGAAGGACGACGCGGCAGCTGCCTGGGCGGCGGCGGTGGCCTCGGCCAAGGCGCTCAGCAACGGCTTCGACCAGATCGGCATAAAGAAGGTCGAGTACAACGGCTATCCGACCGTCGCGGACTGGGAGTTCACGCGCATCCAGCAGGGCATGCGGGTCCGGGTGCTCAACCGGGGCTTCAAGGCCGACGCCACCCACGGCTACTCGATCATGATCAGCTGCAAGGCGAGCGAGTGGGAGGGCGCGGCGTGCACCGCGCTGCGGGAGACGGCGTTCGCCACGTTCAAGCCCACCGACTGAGCGCCCGGCCGTCGAACGGAACGGCCGGGTTGCCCCGACCCGGCCGCGCTGCCGCGCGTTGCCACGTATCGTGAGAGACCGAGGACCGTACGCAGCCGGGATCATGGGTCAATTGCACAGCAAGTGACCGCAATTGACCGACTATGCGGTCTCCGTGACCGGGGGACAGCGCGCTCTGGGGAGGCGTCGTGGACGACTATGCGGGTCGGGTACTTGCCGACCGCTACCGCCTTCCGCTGCCCCCGTCCGATGCGTACGAACTGGTCGAGACCCGGGCGTTCGACACGTACAGCGGGCAGGAAGTCCTGGTCCGGCAGGTGCCGTTGCCGGAGGTCGTGGACGCGGAAGTGCTCGACGCCGACGGGCTGCCCTCGGCGGCCAGGCGGGCCACCGGACGCACGGTGCGGCGCTCCACGGACCCCGCGGTCCGCAGGGCGATCGAGGCCGCCCAGGCGGCGGCCCAGGTGCCCGACCACCCGCGCCTGGACCAGGTCTTCGACGTGTTCGCCGAGTCGGGTTCGCTCTGGATAGTGAGTGAACTGGTCGCTGCCCGCCCGCTCGCGGCCCTTCTCGCGGAGCGGCCGCTCAATCCGTACCGGGCCGCCGAGATCGGCTCCGATGTGCTGACCGCCCTGCGCGTGCTGCACGCCCACGGCTGGACCCACCGCAACATCACCGTCCGCACGGTACTGGTCTGCGACGACGGCCGTGTCGTACTGACGGGCCTGGCCGCCGGTGCGGCCGAGGAGGCGCTGTGCGGGTACGTCCCCGCACCGCGGCCCGACGACGAGGACACCTACGGCGCCCCGGCGGTCGAGTCGGGCCCCACCGGCCCGTACGAGCCGCCCGTGGCGTACGAGCCGCCCGCCGAATTCGCCCCGCCCCCGCAGCTCGTCCCGCCTCCCGCGGAGATGCCGCCCGTCGCCGGGGTGCCCGCCCCGCGCGGCCACGCGGAGATCGAGGCGGCAGCTCCGCCGGCCGGGAGCACGGACCCGGGCGCGGACCGGCACGGGCAGGAGCTCGTCCCGCGGCCCGCCCGTCCCGCCGTCCCCGTGGTGGAACCGGGTGCCGGAAGTGCCGCGCAGCTGCGCGCCGCCCGCGCAGGGGCCATCGCCGCCTACCGGGCAGGTGCCCGCGCCGCGGCCCGGGTCACCGAGGACCGGCAGCGTGACCGCGACGACGAAGGCGCCGACGCCGGTGAGCGCGGGCAGGCGGCTGTACCGCCCGTCACCGGCCCCCCGCAGCCGACCGGCACCTGGGGCCGGGCGGCCGAGAACCCGTACGACCCGTACGACGAGGACGACGACGAGGACGACGAGGGTCCCGGCGGCTACGCCGGAGGCCCCCGGCGTGTCCACCTCGCCGGCACCTGGGGCGACGGACCCGGCGCCGGCCGCCCGGTTCCCGCAGGCGGCTCGGGAGGCTCGGGGGAGGACGCGCTGCGTGCCGACTCCCGGCGCACGGGCAGCGGCCCCGCCCCCGTTCCCGTGGCCCGGCAGGACCGCCTCCCGGAGCCGGTGGCCGCACAGGCGTCCTCCGGCGGCTGGGACGAGGTCGTCGCGGGAAGCGGCAGCACTCCCGCCTACCGCGGCCCCGCCACCCCCCTTGCCGCCGAGCGCGCCCGGCAGGCCCGTATCGCCGTCGTCGGCGCCGTCACCGAGCGATGGGCGCCGGAGCAGGCGGGTCCGGTCCACGACAACTGGCAGCTGGCCCCGCCCATCGGTCCCTCCACCGACCTGTGGGCTCTCGGCGCCCTGCTCTACCGCGCCGTGCAGGGCCACGCCCCGTACCCGGAGGAGAACGCGGCCGAGCTCGTCCAGATGGTCTGCGGCGAGCCGCCCGCCTTCGCGGAGGAGTGCGGCCCGCTGCGCCCCGTCGTCGAGTCACTGCTGCGTCAGGACCCCACGGAGCGGCCCGACTTCGAGGAGCTGCGCGGCTGGCTGCGCTCCCTCGTACGGTCGGCCCCGGAGCCCGAGGCGGGCACCGATGTCGTGCAGCTGCCGCCCTCCGACGCCACCCGGCTCCCCGTCGTACGCCGGCGGGGCGAGCTGGTGCGCAGGCGCCGGGGCCGCGGGGCGACGCACGGCCGCCATCGCCAGGGGAAGCCGCAGCGGTACGAGAAGCAGCCGGTCCACGAGCCGGAATACGCGAAGAGGCAGCCGCGTGCACCGCGTGAGCCCAAGGGCCCCCGGGTGCTGCGCGAGCCGCAGCCCGGCCGGCGGCCCGGCGGCCGGCCGCCGCGGCGGCTCGGACGGCTGCTGCTGGTGCTGATCCTGCTGGCGATGGCCGCAGCGGTGGCCTACGCCGTGATGTTCATGCCCAGGACGGGGTCCGACGCCGGGCCGGACGCGGATTCGCAGGGGCAGCCCTCCGGCTCTGCCGCGCCCGCGGAGCCGGAACCCGAAGCGAGCCCCTCCGCCGAGAAGTCGGGCGAGGCCGGTTCCTCCGGCTCGGAGCAGCCGCAGAGCAGCCGCTCCGCGGTCGCGCTCGCTCCGGGCTATGTGCTGCGCAAGGACGCCGAAGGCTTCGAGATCGGTGTGCTCAAGGACTGGCAGCGCAGTCCGGCCGATGCCGACCGTCAGATCCGTTACGGCAGCGACGGGTTCAGTGTGCTGATCGTGCCCGGACGGGACACCGTCAAGGCCAACGGCAGTGATCCGCTGGACTATCAGCGCAGCCGGGAACCGGAGCTGCAGCCCTTCCGGGAGTCCAGTTGGGCGACGTCCACGGGCATGCGCCGGGTCGATGTCGGCCGGCAGGCCATGGCGGAGGGGCAGTTCACCTGGCAGGAGAGCGGTGGCCGCGAGGTCTACGTCCGCAACCTCGTCATGATCGTCGACGGCAGGTACCACATCATCCAGGCCATCGGCCCGTCGAGCGAGCGCGACAAGGTCTCCGCCGTCTACGAGCAGGCCATCTCCTCCTACCGAGTAGGTTCCTGACCCTGCGGCAGTACGCGACAAGCACATCACAGTGCGGTCTCGTGCCGCGGTGCGAGGTTCCGTGGCGCTGCCTCCCCTCCGTAACCTGTCATTCGAAGGAATGGGGCGGGGACACAAACGTGGAACATGCGCAGGGCACGGACTCGGGAATCGTACTGGCGGGACGGTACCGGCTCGGCGACGTCCTCGGCCGCGGCGGTATGGGCAAGGTCTGGCGCGCCCACGACGAGGTGCTCAACCGGACCGTTGCCGTCAAGGAGTTGACCGCCGGACTGTACGCCGCCGAGGCGGACCGGGCCGTGCTGCACGCCCGCACGCAGAAGGAGGCGCGCGCGGCCGCCCGCATCACCCACCCCGGGGTGGTCACCGTCCACGACGTCATCGAGTACGACAACCGCCCCTGGATCGTCATGCAGTACGTCGACGGGCCCTCGCTCGCCGATGCCACGAAGGAGACCGGTGAGGTCGAGCCGCGCGAGGCGGCCAGGATCGGACTCCATGTGCTGAGCGCGCTGCGGGCCGCACACAGCGCCGGGGTGCTGCACCGGGACGTCAAGCCGGGCAACGTCCTGCTCGCCCGGGACGGGCAGGTGCTGCTGACCGACTTCGGGATCGCCGCGATCGAGGGCGACTCCACCATCACCAGGACAGGTGAACTGGTGGGCTCCATCGACTATCTGGCACCCGAACGGGTACGGGGCGGTGACCCCGGCCCCGCCTCGGACCTCTGGTCGCTGGGAGCCACGCTCTACACGGCCGTGGAAGGGCGTTCACCGTTCCGCCGTACGTCCCCGATCTCCACGATGCAGGCCGTGGTCACGGAGGAACCGCCCCCGCCGGAACGCGGCGGGGCGCTGGCGCCCGTGATCACGGCGCTGCTGCGCAAGGATCCCGCGGACCGGCCGACGGCCGCCGAGACGGAACGGATGCTGCTGGAGGCGATGGAGGGCCGCCAGCCCCGCGCGGCGCAGGCCCATGTACCGACCCAGCGGGTGTCCGAGGACGACCTGCGAGCCTTCGTGGTGCCGGACGGATCGACGGTCCGCCTCGCGCAGCCCGTACCGCCCCCGGCCGCGCCGGTGGGCGCGCAGCCGTACACCTCGGCGCCGGCGGTCCGCCGCAGCCGGGGCCGGTGGCGTACGACGCTGCTGGTCATCGCCGTTGCCGCGCTGCTCGGCGGGGCCGCGGGCCTGGTGGCGATGACGTACGCGAACGACGAAGGGAGTACGGGGAGCGGCAGCTCCGGCACCGGGGCCACCGTCCGTCCGTCGTCGACCGACCCGGCAACGCCGTCCAAGGATCCGCAGGCCGGCCCGCAGGAGGTACCCGACGGCTGGAAACGGGTCCACGACCCCGAGGGCTTCAGTCTCGCCGTGCCCAAGGGCTGGACGCGGCAGACGGACGGCAACCAGATCGACTACACCCCGGACAACGGGGCGCACCGCATCCGGATCAGCCTCGATCCGAACCCCGACTTCGACAACTCGTACATGCACATGCTGAGCATCGAGAAGGATCTCTCCGAGCGGCTGCCGGGCTACAAGCGGCTGACGCTGCACTCGAACACCTACCGGGACCGGCCCGGCTCCCTCTGGGAGTTCACCTGGCTCGAGTCCAAGGACCATCCGGGGCCGCGCCACGGAATCGACCAGATGTACTTCAGCGAGACGGGCGGTCCGGAGTACGCGCTCTACATGACGGGGCCCGAGGAGGACTGGGCCGAGAGCCGGAACCGCTTCGAGACGATGCTGCGCAGCTGGAAGCCCCCTGAACAGGCGGACTGACGACCGGTCACCCCTGCGGGCGACTGTCACGGCTCTGCACCCTCTGTTCCGCGCCGGTGGTAACGCGCGGTGCGCTTCCTACAGGATGAGGACATGACCAACGATGGGGGACGGGCGGACGAGCCCACCAGCTACGGGCTCCGGCCGCCGCACGCACCGCAGGTACCGCAGGGTCCGGCGCACGGACAGGCCGGTCTCCCGGACCACCCCGGCGCGCCGACGCCCACCCCGACCGTCACCGAGCGGCACCCCGAGGGTGCGCCGAACCGGGTCGTCGGGGGCCGCTACCGGCTCGTCGGGCGCCTCGGGCACGGCGGCATGGGCACGGTCTGGCGGGCCCACGACGACATCGTGGACCGTGACGTGGCCGTCAAGGAACCGCGTGTGCCGGACCACCTGGGCGAACGCGAGCGGGCAGTGGTCTATCTGCGCATGCAGCGCGAGGCGCGTGCCGCCGCCCGTATCGAGCACCCCAGTGTCGTCACTGTGCACGATGTGGTCGTCGAGGACGGCAAGCCGTGGATCGTCATGGAACTGGTCGGCGGCCAGTCGCTCGGCGACCGTCTCCAGGAGGGGACCCTCGACCCCCGCGAGGCCGCCAGGATCGGCCTCGCCGTCCTCGGCGCGCTGAACGCCGCCCACCGTGCGGGCGTGCTCCACCGCGACGTCAAGCCGGACAACGTCCTGCTCGGGCGCGACGACCGGGTCGTCCTGACCGACTTCGGGATCGCGCAGGTCGAGGGCGAGCAGCGGCTCACGGAGACCGGCGCGTTCGTCGGGTCGCCCGAGTACATCTCCCCGGAGCGGGTGCTGGGCCAGCTGCCCGGTCCGGAGTCCGACCTCTGGTCGCTGGGTGTCGTGCTGTACGCGGCGGTGGAGGGGATGTCCCCGTACCGCCGCTCCCACACTCCGGCGACCCTGCAGGCCGTCCTCTCGGCGGAACCGCAGATGCCGGCCCGGGGCAAGGGCGCCTTCGGCACGCTCGTCATGCAACTGCTCCGCAAGGACCCGGCTGCACGGCCGGGACCCGCCGAGATCCGGGCGGCCCTGGAGTCGGTGGCGGCGGCCCCGGCCCTCACTCCGGCGCTCACCCGGCCGTACGGGAACGGCGCGTCCGGCGGCGGCCGGTGGGTGCCTCCGGTGCTGCACCGCAATCGCACGGCACAGCTCGGGCTCGGCGCCGTGGTGCTGGCGGTGGCCCTCGCGCTCGTCCTCGTCCTCGCCAACCCCTTCGCCGGGGACGAGCTGCCGGGCGGCTGGCAGGTCAGGCCGGAGAACGAGGTGCTCTCGGCGGACGTGGCCGTGCCCGAGGACTACAAGCGCATCCAGGAGGACACCGGGGACGTCGTCTGGTACGCGGACCCGAGCGGGGTCTTCGAGATCGACTTCTGGCACAAGGCGGCCAAGGAGGACGGCGCGGAGGCGGAGAAGCCCGCGGGCGCCGACCCGAAGGCCCGGAAGGCGTACTACGAGAAGGGCGGGGCGAACGCCCTGGAGATGCGGGACGCCACGGTCTCCTTCAAGAAGACCGAACACCAGGGCCGCACGGCGTACGACATGGTCACGGAGTACACCCCGTACTCCGCGACCGAGGACGACGCGCTGCGCTACCGCTACCACGAGCTGCTGATCCCGGGGAGGACGGCGAGTGATCCGTACTGGCACGTCCGGGTGAAGATGCCCGCGGCCGGTCAGGCGGCGACGGACGGCGAAAACATTTACACCGAGGTCGCCGCGCGGCTGAAGATTCACGATTCCTGACCCCGCCGGGAAGATAGCCCCTGATCAGCGGTTATTTCGCCAGTGATCACTGGCCGGTTCGCCGGGCGCGGCCGCCGCACTGTTGTGGGGTCTGTGAAAACCTGTTACCGACGGGTACCCAAAGTGGGTGGGTGGACATACTCTCGCCCTCATGACGGACTCGCAGGCCTCCACGAACACCTCCGCCGCCCCCGGCACCCGTGTCGGCACCAACCCGGTGGCAGCCGCCCCCGCAGGCGTACGCACCGCCGCCGATGTGGTCACACCCGAGGTGATCGCCCAGCTGACCCGTGGCGTCGTCGGCTCCGGCCGCACGGCCAACCACACCCCCTTCACCGGGGAGAAGCTGGCCGACCTGCCCGAGTCCACCCCCGAGGACGTCGCGACCGCCTTCGAGCGCGCCCGCGCCGCGCAGCCGGGGTGGGCGGCGACGTCCGTCCGTGGCAGGGCAGCGGTGCTGCTCCGCTTCCACGACCTCGTCCTGCAGCGCCAGTCCGAGGTCCTCGACCTCATCCAGCTGGAGACCGGCAAGGCCCGGCTGCACGCCCATGAAGAGGTGCTGGCCGTCGCCGTCTCGGCCCGCCACTACGGGCGCATGGCCACGTCCTATCTGAAGCCGAAGCGGCACACGGGGGTCGTCCCGACCCTCACCAAGGTCACCGAGCTGCGCCAGCCGCGCGGGGTCATCGGCCAGATCGCCCCCTGGAACTACCCGCTCGAACTCTCCGTCGGCGACGCGTTGCCGGCCTTCGTCGCCGGCAACGCCGTCGTGATGAAGCCCGACACGGAGACCGCGCTGACCGCTCTGTGGGCCCGTGACCTGCTGATCGAGGCCGGGCTGCCCGCCGAGGTGTTCCAGGTCGTCATCGGGGAGGGTCCCGTCGTCGGCCCCGAGGTCGTCAGCCGCGCCGACTACGTCTCCTTCACCGGCTCGACCCGGACCGGCCGCGAGGTCGCCCAGGGCGCCGCGGCCCGACTCGTCGGGGTCTCGCTGGAGCTCGGCGGCAAGAACCCCATGCTGGTCCTCGAGGACGCCGATGTGGAGAAGGCCGCCGCGGGCGCCGTCCGCGCCTGTTTCTCCTCCGCGGGGCAGCTCTGCATCTCCATCGAGCGGCTGTACGTCCACGAGTCCGTCGCGGACGCCTTCGTGGAGCGCTTCGCCGCCCGTACGAAGGCGATGCGGCTCGGCAATTCCCTCGCGTACGGTGCCGAGATGGGCTCGCTGGTCGGCGAGCGGCAGCTGGAGACCGTCACCCAGCACGTCGCCGAGGCCGTCGAGAAGGGCGCCACGCTCGTCGCGGGCGGCGTCGCCCGCCCCGACATCGGCCCGCTCTTCTACGAGCCGACCATCCTCGCCGACGTCCAGGAGCCGATGGCCGTCTGCGCCCAGGAGACCTTCGGTCCCGTCGTCTCGATCTACCGCTTCACCGACGAGGACGACGCCGTCTCCCTCGCCAACGCCACGTCGTACGGCCTGAACGCGAGCGTCTGGACCAAGGACGGCCGCCGCGGCCACCGGATCGCCGCCCGGCTGCGGGCCGGCACGGTCAACATCAACGAGGGGTACGCACCCGCCTACGGCAGCGCCCAGTCCCCGATGGGCGGCATGAAGGACTCCGGCCTCGGGCGCCGGCACGGCTCCGAGGGAATCCTCAAGTACACCGAGGCCCAGACCGTCGCCCAGCAGCGGCTGATGCCGCTCGCGCCGTCCTACGGCATGGACGACGAGAAGTACGCCACCCTCATGAGCTTCGGCCTCAAGGCGATGAAGGCCTTCCGGCTGCGCTGACGCCGGCGCCCCCTTCCCTGCCTTTCCTTCCCTTTCGTACCGAGGAGAGCCATGTCCCAGGACAGCGCTGCCCAGAATCAGACCCCGCGCTCCGACGGGCCCGACGACGCCGCGTACGACTACGACGTGCTCGTCGTCGGTTCGGGCTTCGGCGGTGCGGTCTCGGCCCTGCGTCTGAGCGAGAAGGGCTACCGGGTCGGCATCCTGGAGGCGGGCCGCCGATTCACGCCGGCCACCCTTCCCAAGAACTCCTGGGACATCAAGAACTACCTGTGGGCCCCGGCCCTCGGACTGTTCGGCATCCAGCGTGTACATCTGCTCGGCAAGGTGATGGTGCTGGCCGGTGCGGGCGTCGGCGGCGGATCCCTCAACTACGCCAACACGCTGTACGTACCTCCCGCGCCGTTCTTCGAGGACCGTCAGTGGGCGGGCATCACCGACTGGCAGGACGAGCTGGCGCCGTACTACGACCAGGCGAAGCGGATGCTGGGGGTCCGGCTCAACCCGACCATGACCCCGGCGGATGTCCACCTCAAGGCGACCGCCGAGGCCATGGGCGTCGGCGACACCTTCCACTTCGCCCCGGTCGGGGTCTTCTTCGGCGACGGCGGGGACGCCGACGGCACGTCGAAGGCGAAGCCCGGCGGCGAGGTCGCCGACCCCTACTTCGGCGGCGCGGGCCCCGCACGCAGGGCCTGTTCCGAGTGCGGCGAGTGCATGACGGGCTGCCGCCACGGTGCGAAGAACACCCTCAACGAGAACTACCTGTACCTCGCGGAGAAGGCCGGTGCCGTCATCCACCCGATGACGTCCGTCGTCGCGGTCACCGACGATCCGGAGGCTGGCTACCGGGTGTCCACCGTCCCCACGAACCGCCGCAGGAAGGCGCAGCCGACTGTGCTGCGGGCGCGGAAGGTCGTCGTCGCCGCGGGCACGTACGGGACGCAGACCCTGCTGCACACCATGAAGGACCAGGGGCTGCTGCCGCGGCTGTCACCGAAGCTCGGTGAACTGACCCGGACCAATTCCGAGGGCCTGGTGGGCGCACAGACCAGCGACCGCCGCTACCGCAAGAAGCACGGCATCGCGAAGGCCGACTTCAGCAAGGGTGTCGCCATCACCTCGTCGATCCACCCCGACGAGAACACCCACATCGAACCGGTCCGCTACGGCAAGGGTTCCAACGCGATGGGTGCGCTGACCATCCTCCAGGTTCCCTACAGCACCCACCGGGTGCTGGGCTGGCTCGGCAACATGGTCAAGCACCCGACGCTGGCAATGCGTTCGCTCTCCAACCGGCGCTGGTCGGAGCGGACCATCATCGGTCTCGTCATGCAGTCGCTGGACAACTCGCTGATCGCGTACCGCAAGCCCGGCGGCATCGGAAAGGGCCTGCTCACCGCCCGGCAGGGACACGGTGCACCCAATCCGACGCAGATCGCCGAGGCGACACAGGGTGCCACGCTGCTGGCCGAGGAGATCAACGGCTTCCCCGGGTCGAACATCGGGGAGCTGATGGGCACTCCGCTCACCGCGCACTTCCTGGGCGGCTGCGCGATCGGGGCGAGTGCCGACGAGGGGGTCATCGACCCGTACCACCGGGTGTACGGACATCCCGGCATCTCGGTCGTCGACGGCTCGGCGGTCTCCGCCAACCTGGGTGTCAACCCGTCGCTGACCATCACCGCGCAGGCGGAGCGCGCCATGTCCTTCTGGCCCAACAAGGGTGAGGCGGACCTGCGTCCGGCACAGGGCGAGGCATACGCGCGGCTGGCCGCGGTCGAGCCGAAGGCGCCCGCGGTGCCCGAGGAGGCGTTCGGCGCGCTGAAACTGCCGTTCCTGGGGATTCCCGTGGTGCCGCCGAAGGCGACCGCCTCCGAGGCCTGAGCGCGGGAACGCCAAGGGGCTGCACCCCCCTCCGAGTGCAGCCCCTCACGCTCTACCGGTGACGCGCCTTACGCGGCGGCGTCACCGTTCTTACGGCGCCGCACGATGAACATCGCGCCCGCACCGAGCACCACGGCCGCGCCGCCCGCGAGGGCGAACATCGGCGTGGAGGACGAAGAACCGGTCTCGGCGAGGCTGCCCGTGACCTGGCCGGCGTCCGCTTCGGAAGGCTTCTCGGACGGGGCCGGAACCTTGCCGCCCTCCTGGGGCTTCGTGCCGTCCTTGTCACCGGCCTTCACGATCTGGAACTTGTACGCGACGTCCGTGAAGCAGGGAAGGTCCTCTTCCTCGCCGAAGACGAGTCCGCCGCCGAGGCTGAAGCCGGCGCCGACCGGGGCAGTCGCCTGCACCTTGATGCGCAGGGATATGTCGACCTCGTACCCGGGCTTGATCGCGTCCGTCTCACCGACGTAGCCGGTCGAGACGCCCTCCTCGTTCAGGTCCTCCCACGTGCCCTCTTCCTCGTTGAGGGCCTGGAGGCGGACCTGCTTGCTGGTGAAGAGGTGGTCGCCGGCCTTGTCGGACGACGCGCCCGCGAAGAACCACACGTTCTTCACGGTCTTCTTCGAGTTGTTGTAGACGTTGAACGTGAAGGTGTCCCAGCCGCTGCCCCGGACGATCTTTCCGGAGAGACCGTTGATGGAGAGCTTGAGCGGGCGCGGGTTGCAGTAGCCGTCCTCATCCACCGGCTCCTCCGGGTCCTCGGTCTCCGAGGCGGTCGGAGTCGGGGTGGCCGACGGGGTCGCCGAGGTCGTCTCCGACACGGAGGGGCTCGGGGAGGTGATGGCCGTCTCGGTGGCGTCGGTGGACGTCGTCGCGGACGGGGAAGCGGACTCGGTGGTCCCGGCCGACGCGGTCTCGGACGGCGCGGTGGTGACCGACTCGGTCACGCTCGGGGTCGGAGTCGTGTCCGTAGCGAAAGCAGCCGGCGCCGAGAGCACGACGACCGGGGCGATGACAGCAGTGGCGGCAGCGAGTGCCATGGTGCGACGAAGCTTCATGGGGGCCTCAGCGGGTCCGTTGTACCGCGCGGGCTGCGGTACGGCGAAAGAAAAGGAGAACGGGCCTGCCGTTGTGGGGACGGAAATAGCCAGTGTGTTCGCCATGCATGACCCGTGATGGGGGGCGATGGTTGTCCCTCCTTTCACAGAATCTTTATGTGGTGCTCGCCACATGCGCCCCTCGTGCCCAATCCGTGATCTTGTCCAGCGCAACTCTTCGTACCGCTGCGGGGTCGAACTCGTGCTGCGTCACATGCAGTTGAACAGCACCTGTCGATCCCATCCCAGAGGTCTGCGATGACACGCCTTTCCCCGAGAACTGCGCTGCGCCGAACCGCAGGCGGCCTTGCCGCCGCCGGGCTGCTCGCAGCCGGGTCGCTCGCCGTCGGCACACCGGCGCAGGCCGCCGACCCCGCGTTCACGCTCGGCGGCCCGGCCGGGACGGCTCTGCACCCGTACCCGGCGACCGGGTCCCCGCAGAAGACCTCCCTCGGCTTCACCGTCAACAACCCGGTCCAGGACGAGGACGGCGAGGGGTACCGGGACGAGGTGACCTACACCCTCGACCTCAGCGGGATCGCGGGTATCGCCGACGTCTCCGTCGCCGAGGACACCGCTTCGGACTGTGAGATCACCGGCGCCACGGCCGTCTGCCACGACTACGGCGTGTACGCCGGGCTCAGCAGCATCGCCGACTTCGACCTCACCGCGGCCGAGGGCGGCAAGGACGGTGCGTCGGGCACGATCAAGGTGACCGGCTCGGCGGAGGGGGCCACGTTCGTCCCGTTCGCCACGAAGGTGACGATCGGCGGCCCCGACCTCGTCATGAAGCAGCTCCCCTTCGAGCAGCAGCTCGAGCCGGGTGACGTACAGCCGGCTCCGATCACCTTCACCAATCAGGGCACGACGGCCGCCGACGGTGTCCTGCTGACTCTGAGGTACTCGCGCGGCCTGGAGCTCCCCGAGCGCTATGCCAACTGCGAGTACAACGGAGAGGCCGGGGAAGGCCCGCAGGACGGGTTCGCCTGGTCCACCGCACTGTGCTCGGTCGAGGGCTCCTACGAGCCGGGCGTCACGTACACGCTGGCGGTACCGCTCTCCGTCAGGGCGACCGAGCGCGCGTACCTCGACACCTTCATCTACCGCATCAACGAGGACAGCGCGGCACAGCGCTCCGCGCAGCGCGCGGGCGCGCCGTTCACCCGGGGCACCGGCGCGGATCTGACCCTGAAGAAGGTCACGTCCTCCGCCCGCGGCGCGGACCTCAACCCCTGGGACAACCAGCAGGAGGCCGACTTCCGTACGGAGAACACCGCCGATTTCGTGGCGACCGGCGCGAAGGCGGCGGGCTCGGTGGGCGAGACCGTGGCGGCCAGGATCGGCTTCCGTAACGAGGGACCTGCCTGGATCGGCAACCTCCGTTCCGGCGAGCCCGTCGCCACGGTCGACTTCACCGTCCCCCAGGGTGCCGAGGTCACCGAGAAGCCGGACTCCTGCCAGGGGGTGACGGCTGCGGGCACGTACCGCGAGGAGCAGCTCGGCGCACCGCGCTACGTCTGCGACTCGTCGATGACCGTCCGCGACGGGGCCGAGATCGCGCTGCCCTTCGATCTGAAGATCACCGAGGTGATTCCGGGTGCTGCCGGCAAGGTCGATGTCCGTAACGCGCGGCTCAGCAACCCCGGCCTGCCGTTCGACCCGACCCCGGGCAACAACACGGCGCAGCTGGTTCTGAACGCCGAGGACTCCGGCTCCGAGGACACCGGCGGCACATCGGACGGCACCACCGCGGCGGGCGGCTCCACGGAGGGCACCACCGGCGGCACCACGGGCTCGACGTCCGGTACGACAGGCACCTCGTCCACCTCGTCCACCTCGGGCTCCACCGGAACATCCGGCTCCGCGGCGACGGACAACGGCGGCGGCCTCGCTTCCACCGGTTCGGTCGCGCTGCTGGCCTCCGGAGCGGCAGCCGTCGCCCTGGCCGCGGGCGGCGTGCTGTACGTGACGTCCCGACGCCGCGCCGAGCGGGGCTGAGAGCGGCCCGGGCACGCACGGTCACCCCGGCCGACGGTACGCACATGGGCGGAGGCCTCACCGCCGAGGGCGACGTGTCACGTCGCGTCGCGCTGACCCGGATGCGGCCGGTCCCGGGCGTCCCCGGGGCCGGCCGCAGTGGGGGTGACCGGGCTGCTGTCCCCTGCCGACCGGTCACACGCGCCGGGGTGCGGTCCCACGACGTACCTGCAGTACGTCACACACCCCGACGGAGCCACGCGTGGTTTCCTACCGCTGCCGCCCCTGGCTGGCACGGACATACAGACCAACGAGGCGGCACAGCGGCCGGTCACGCGCCGTACGGGTGAGACCGGGCCCGAACGCAGATACGGCCGTACAGCCTTCCCGGGCCTCACACCCGGCCCCGGCACAGCTCCAGCAGCGTCATGGCGAGCGCCGTCCCCGGCCTGCCCAGTGCGTCGCTGTAGTGGCTGAGGACGTCCATCTCGCGGGAGAGGTTCACCCGGCGGCCCCCGGAGGTGATCCGGGCCTCCTGGATGACCGCCGAGACGGCCATCCGTTCCTGGACGAGGCCGATGATCCGGTCGTCCAGGTTGTCGATGCGGGCCCGGGCGCCACCGATCAGGGCGGCGGCCTCGTCGGTGTGCGCGCCGGTCCGCTCGGCGGCGGTCTTCGTGGGAGCGGTGCTGTTCATCCGTGACTCCTGGTGGGGTACGGCCCCCCGGAGCGACAGGCCCGGAACGCCAGAACGCCCCGGGCCTGTCGGCCCGGGGCGCCTGGAACGTTGCTTGTCAGTTGCTCAAGCAGCACGACCATGGCAGCCGGCGGGCCGGGTGCCATAGGTAAAGACGAAGATCGTGTGCTGACGCATGGGGACAAGTATGGACCCCGTCCGCGGGCCGGGTCCACGCCGGGCCCGGATGGTGAGACGGGAGCCCGGCAGGGCGCGGTCCCACGGCCGGTAGAATTGGGAGGACCGACCCCTCTCCACCGCCGGAAGGCCGCCCCGTGCCAGCAGCGCCCCCCGCCGCCCCCGACACCACCACCGACGTGGTTCTGGTTGTCGACTTCGGCGCCCAGTACGCCCAGCTCATCGCCCGCCGCGTCCGTGAGGCCCGGGTCTACAGCGAGATCGTCCCGTCCACGATGCCCGTGGCCGAGATGCTGGCCAAGAACCCCCGCGCGATCATCCTGTCCGGCGGTCCGTCGTCGGTGTACGCGGAGGGCGCGCCCAGCCTCGACCGTGCGCTGTTCGAGGCCGGGGTCCCGGTCTTCGGCATGTGCTACGGCTTCCAGTTGATGGCCACCACGCTCGGCGGCACGGTCGACGACAACGGCGCCCGCGAGTACGGCCGTACCCAGCTCGCCGTCTCCAAGGCCGGCTCCACCCTCTTCGAGGGCACGCCCACGGAGCAGTCGGTGTGGATGTCGCACGGCGACGCCTGCTCCGCCGCCCCCGAGGGCTTCACCGTCACCGCGTCCACGGACGTCGTACCGGTCGCCGCCTTCGAGAACGACGAGAAGAAGCTGTACGGCGTCCAGTACCACCCGGAGGTCATGCACTCGACCTTCGGCCAGCAGGTCCTGGAGCACTTCCTCTACCGGGGCGCGGGCATCGAGCCGACCTGGACGACCACCAACGTCGTCGAGGAGCAGATCGCCCTGATCCGCGAGCAGGTCGGCGACAAGCGTGCCATCTGCGGCCTCTCCGGTGGCGTGGACTCCGCGGTCGCCGCGGCCCTCGTGCAGAAGGCCATCGGCTCGCAGCTCACCTGCGTGTACGTCGACCACGGCCTGATGCGCAAGGGCGAGACCGAGCAGGTCGAGAAGGACTTCGTCGCCGCGACCGGCGCGAAACTGAAGGTCGTCGACGCGGAGAAGCGCTTCCTCGACGCCCTGGCCGGTGTGTCCGACCCGGAGCAGAAGCGGAAGATCATCGGCCGCGAGTTCATCCGCGTCTTCGAGCAGGCCCAGCTGGAGATTCTCCAGGAGGACGGCCCCGAGGTCGCCTTCCTCGTCCAGGGCACCCTCTACCCGGACGTCGTCGAGTCCGGCGGCGGCACCGGCACCGCCAACATCAAGTCCCACCACAACGTGGGCGGCCTCCCCGACGACATCGAGTTCCAGCTCGTCGAGCCGCTGCGCCAGCTGTTCAAGGACGAGGTCCGGATGGTGGGCCAGGAGCTCGGCCTGCCGGAGGAGATCGTCCAGCGCCAGCCGTTCCCGGGCCCCGGCCTCGGTATCCGTATCGTCGGCGACGTCACCAAGGACCGGCTCGACCTGCTCCGCGAGGCCGATGCCATCGCCCGCGAGGAGCTGACCGCGGCCGGACTGGACCGCGACATCTGGCAGTGCCCGGTGGTCCTCCTCGCGGACGTCCGCAGCGTCGGCGTCCAGGGTGACGGCCGCACCTACGGCCACCCGATCGTGCTGCGCCCGGTGTCCTCCGAGGACGCCATGACGGCCGACTGGTCGCGTCTGCCGTACGAGACGCTGGCGAAGATCTCCACCCGCATCACCAACGAGGTCGCCGACGTCAACCGAGTCGTCCTCGACGTGACGAGCAAGCCGCCGGGGACCATCGAGTGGGAGTAGTCCCACCACGATCCACCCGGATCGTCCGGACCCGTGCCGGCGCCGCCGCCCCCCCCGGGGTGGCGGCGTCGCCGCTTTCCCGGCCTTCCCGACCGGAAACCGGTGGCCGGGTCCGCCGAGGCCGTGGCAGGATCCGCCCCTATGTCTGCCGACGAAGTCCGCGCCCTCATGTCCGCCCCGGGAAACGACCACCTCACCTGGAACACTCCGCTGTCCGAAGAGCACGCCGCCCGGCTGATCGCCGCCTGCGCACCCGTCCCGGGGGCGAGGATCGCGGATTTCGGCAGTGGCTGGGGCGAGTTGCTGATGCGTCTCGTGGCGGCGGCGCCCGGCGCCACCGGCGACGGGGTCGAGACCGACCCGGATGCCATGGCGCGCGGACAGCGGCTGGCAGGGGAGCGGGGGCTCACCGGCCGGGTGCGGTTCCATGAGGTGTCGGCGGCCGAATTTCCGGGGGACGGTTACGACCTGGCCGTCTGCATCGGTTCCTCGCACGCCTGGCCCGGCGGCACCCCCGAGACGCTCAAGGCGCTGCGGGCCGCCGTGCGGCCCGGCGGGCGGGTGCTGTTCGGGGACGGGTTCTGGGAACGGGAGCCCTCGGCGGCCGCACTGGAGGGGCTGGGTGCCGAGCCGGGTGACTTCGGCTCGCTCCTCGGCCTGGTCCGGCAGGCGGAGGCCGTCGGTCTGCGGCCGCTCCAGGTGACCGTCGCCGATCAGCGTGAATGGGACCTCTTCGAGTCCGCCGCCAATATCGGACAGGGCGAGCGGTGGGCGCTGGCCAATCCCGGACATCCGCTGCACGCCGAGGTGACCGCGGCCGTCGACGCCCGCCGTACCGGCTACTACGGGGATACCGCGGAACGCTCGGCCTTGCGTACCTTGTACTCAGCTCCTGACATTCGTACATGTGGACGACATGTACGCGCAGCCCGCCCCGATGCGGGACGGGCCCGTCCTGTACGGCACAATTCGCAGAAATCACAAGCGAGTTGCTTGTACCGATGCAGGGAAGGGCGGCGTTCTCCGTGGCATTGGACGAGGCGAGGGCGAGCAGCACGCACGGCGGTGGCTGTACGTGCGGCGGCTGCCCGCACGGAGCACGCGAAGGACACCGGCGCGCGGTGGCGGCCTTCCTCGCCAAACGTGACGAGCTGGCGGCCGGCGAGGGCCTGCCCGCCGGGGTCGCGCAGTCCGCGTCGGCATCCCGGCAGTGGGTATCGGACGAGCTGACCGAGTCCGCCCGGACGGTCGCCGAACGCAGCCGCGAGGCCGGTGACGCCTGGCTCCATGTGGTCTGGCAGCGCACCCTGGTCACCGTCTGGGGCGGCGTCGCGCTGCTCATCGTCGGCGAGGCCGTCACCGCCGTCGGAGCAGGCTGGTCCACCGCCCGCACCGCGGGTCTGGTCGCCGGACTCCTCACCGCGGGCCTGCTGACCGCCGCCGCCCGCCTCCACCGGTCCCGCGGCGGCCTGCTCGCCCCGCTGATCGGCGAGGACAACCGGCTCTCCACCTCGCGCACCGTCGCCGCCTCCTGGGTGCTGCTCGCCGTCTTCGCGGTGCTCGTCCTCGCCCTCCAGCTGGCCGGCGCATCCGACCACGGCGACCGGGACGAGCTGATCGAGGGACTGGACCTGGTGCGCTCCGCCGGAGTGCTGACCGTGCTCGCGCTGGTGTGTGCCGTCGCCGTTCTCGTACGCCGGGTGGTGACCGTACGCGTCCTGGGGCAGCGGCTGCAGAAGCTGCGCGCCGACCGGCCGCGGGCCGCCGACCTGCTCACCGACGACTCCGGGCGCGGCAGCTTCACCGACGTGCAGTACGTGCTCGTCAGCGCCGTCGCCGTACTCTTCGCCGCGGTCCGCCTCGCGCGCCGCCCGGAGCAATTGCCCGACCTGCCGTGGGGCCTGGCGATCCTGGTGGGCGTCTCGGCGGCGACGTACTTCTCCGGGAAGTACGCGGAGGGCGGCCGCCCGGTCATTCTGTCGGTCGTGCGGGCCCGGGAAGCCGGAGACCTGGACGCTCCGATCCGTACCGGCGACGACATCGAGATCCGCGGAGCGGGCTTCGTGCCGCCCGGGGCGGGGAGCCCGGACCGGCTCGCGCGCGTGGTCGTCAGGATCGGCCGGGTGCATGTCCACGTGCCGCTGATTCCGGTCGCCGGAGGCTTCGCCAACCCGGCCGACACGGTGCTCACCGTGCCGGTCCCGGTGGAGGTCGAACCGGGCGTCGTGGACGTCCAGGTCGTCACCGCGGCGGGTGTGGAGACCAACGCCTGCCCGATCGATGTCACGGACTGAGTCACAACCCTGGTGAGCAGCGCGTTCACGGCGTACGTATGGTCTGGTTGACGGGCCAACGGAAGGCGGAGCGGGCATGCATGGCTACGGCGGCGGTTCATACGGTCTGAACGAGCCGAGGAGTCTGCGGGAGCGGGCGAGGCAGTACGCGCTGCTGCCCCTGCGGATCTTCCTCGGAGTCACCTTCATCTACGCGGGGCTCGACAAACTGACCGACAGCGCCTTCATGGCGGCGAGCGGTGACGGTTCCATCGGCCAGCTGATGGAGGGGGTGCGCGACACCTCCGCGATCCCGGCCCTCGTCGACCTGGCGCTGAAGAGTCCCGAAGGCTTCGGATACGCCATCGCGTTCGGCGAGCTCGCCGTCGGCCTCGGCACCCTCGTGGGGCTGTGGGCCCGGCTCGCGGCTCTCGGCGGTGCGCTGATCTCGCTGAGCCTGTGGCTCACCGTGAGCTGGCAGACCGAGCCGTACTACTACGGCAACGACCTGATCTACCTCATGGCCTGGCTGCCGCTGCTGCTCGCGGGAGCGGCCGAATTCTCCGCCGACGCCTTCCTCACGTCCCGGCGGCGGCGCAACCGGTAACTCACCCACGTCACGGTCGCGGCCAGCCACAGGCCCCCGAAGAACACCGGGAAGAAGAACACCCACGGGACCGCCCACGCCCCCGCCGCGTCCGCCGCGTAACCGCCGGCCAGGGCGAGCATGACGACGCCCGCGACCGCGCGTCCGGGCCGGATCTCATGACGCAGCACGGGTGACCTCCAGCTGTCCGATGCCGACTTCCATGCTCAGCTCCACGGTGCCGGCCGGCTTGCTGCCCTTGACCGGTTCGAGGGTCTGCCTCGTTCGCCGGCTCGGGGCGACATCCACGTCCTCGCGGAAGCCGGTAGGCAACTGGATGTCCCCGAGGCCCGCTTCTGCGTGCAGCTTCACCGTCATTCCCTTCGGTACGACCACGAGCGCACGGCCCGCCCCGACCTCTATGCCGGTGCGCAGGACGTCGCCCTCGGGGACGGTGACCCGGGACAGGTCGAGCCGCGCGACCCCGGTGCCGAGCTCGTACCGCGGCTGGACCGCCGCGACCGAGGCCGGACGCCACTGCTTGCGGACCCACTCGGTGCTGATGTCCTTGGGGAGGGCAGCCGCACCCGCCAGCAGACCTGCTGTGACCATCGCCAGCATGATCGTGCCGAACCCGGTCCTGCCGAGGACCGAAGCGACCAGCAGACCGAGACCGAACACCGCGAGCGCGGCGGAGAGTCCGAACTGCAGGCTCGTCCCCAGCGGCTGGGTCCCCCAGCTCAGCCCCGTGCCCAGACCGCCCGCGACCAGCGCCAGCAGGAAGACGAGACCGCCGATCGACTGCGGGCCCCGAGTCCCCGGCGGACGGTAGGGGGCGCGGTAGGGAGCATCCGCGGTCGCCCTGCGCCTGCCGCGGTCAGCAGGGTCGAGCACCGCGTCCGCGGGACCCCACAGATAGCCGGGTCCGACCGGACCCGAGGTGCCGTCCTTGATGATCGGATCCCGCCACCACGACGGGCTGCCCGGCGTCGGCGGCGCCTTCACCTCGGGCGGTGCCCCGTGCCCGGTGGCGTGTGGCGCGCCTCCCGGCGCCTGCGCCGCCGCCTTGCCCGGCGGGTCCTCCGGCACCGCCGTCCTGCGGTGCTGTGTCCAGACGGAGAAGCCGATGACGGCCAGCGACAGCATCGCGGCGAACGCCAGCATCCCGCCGTTGTGCAGCATCGACAGGAGCAGCCCGCAGCCCACCAGCGCGAGCAGCAGCGCGATGAGCGACGCACCCTCGACCCGGCCCGACAGCAGTCTGCGCGCCTCGTTCTCCTCCTCGCCCTCCAGGGGGAGCAGCAGCCAGGCGAAGCCGTAGAAGATGAGCCCGATGCCGCCGGTCACGGCGAGGACACCGAGCACGATCCGGAAGATCACCGGGTCCACGTCGCAGTACCGGCCGAGCCCGCCGCACACCCCGGCCACCACTTTCTGCCGCGGGCTGCGCCGCAGCTGCGGTTTCGGCTCCGGTGGTGGCGCGACGCCGGGGGCGGCGTCCTGGGGAACGGTCATGGCTCCATGGTGACGGTCCGTACGCCCTCGTGGGACCCGCGACGACCCTGGCCGATCCCTGATATTGCTCCCGGACACCCCTCAGGGCGCTCCGGGAGCAGGGGCGGGAGCGGGAACACGCATCAGGGTTGCGTCCGGGGCCGACCCTGATGCCACAGCACGCCGGACCGTGTGACCATCGGTCCATGCCAGCCGCCACGACCCGAGCCGCAAGCTCCCACACCCTGGACCCGGAGGAGCCGCCGCTGCGCAAGCTGTACCGCAGCGCCGACGGACGGCTGCTCGGCGGCGTCGCGCGCGGGCTCGCCGGCCATCTGGGACTGCCCGTCGCCTGGGTCAGGTTCGTCTTCCTCGGGCTGTTCTTCGCGGACGGTCTCGGAGCCCTGCTCTATGCCGTGTTCTGGATCGTCGTCCCGCTCGGCGTCGGCGGCGTCGGCGGCGTCGAGACGCGTTCCCTGTTCGAGACGGCCCCGGACGGGCGGCGCAGACTCCGCAAGCCCGACAAGGGCCAGGTCTTCGCCCTCGTCGCGCTGCTGGTCGGTGCCGTGATCTTCGTCGGCAACGTCGACATGGGCAGCAAGGCCGACCGCTACATCTGGCCGACGCTCCTGATCGGCGCGGGCTCCGTCCTGGTGTGGCGCCAGGCCGACAACGCGCGGCGGGCCCGCTGGATCGAGGTCGGCCGCCGCCGCCGTGTGCTGCACCTGGCCCGGGGGCTGGCGGGCGTCGCCCTGGTCGGCCTCGGCCTCGCCGTCTTCATGGTGGTCCGCGGCTCGGCGGCCCAGCTCGGCAATGTGCTGACCGCCGCCATAGCCGTACTGACCGGCATCGCGCTGCTCGCCGGCCCCTATCTCGTGCGGATGACCCAGGACCTCTCCGAGGAACGGCTGATGCGCATCCGGGCCCAGGAACGTGCCGAGGTCGCGGCCCACGTTCACGACTCGGTTCTGCACACGCTCACCCTGATCCAGCGCAACGCGGACGACGGCAGTGAGGTCCGCAGACTCGCCCGCGCCCAGGAACGCGAGCTGCGCAACTGGCTGTACAACCCGGAAGGCACCGGCAAGGACGAGGACGACGAACCCGGGACGCTCGCCGAGGCGGTCAAGCGTGCCGCCGCCGAAGTGGAGGACAAGCACGGCGTCCCGCTGGAGGTCGTCGTCGTCGGTGACTGCCCGCTCGACGAGAAGCTGGCGGCGCAGATGCAGGCCGCACGCGAGGCAATGGTCAACGCCGCCAAGTACGGTGGCGAGGGCGGCGCCGTCCAGGTTTTCGCGGAGGTCGAGGGCCGCACGGTCTTCGTCTCCGTACGGGACCGGGGACCGGGGTTCGACCTGGATTCCGTCCCGGGCGACAGGATGGGCGTACGAGAATCAATCATCGGCCGGATGCAGCGCAACGGCGGTACGGCGCGACTGCGTTCGGTGCCCGGCGGGGGCACGGAAGTCGAGCTGGAGATGGAAAGGGCGAGTCAATGACCGAGAACACCGAAGCGACCGGGGGCCCGGAGCGCCGGGTACGGGTCGTGCTCGTCGACGACCACCGGATGTTCCGTACCGGGGTCCAGGCCGAGATCGGCCGCACCGAGGAGACCGGGGTCGAGGTCGTCGGCGAGGCCGCGGACGTCGACCAGGCAGTCACCGTGATCACCGCGACCCGCCCCGAGGTCGTCCTCCTGGACGTCCACCTTCCGGGCGGCGGCGGGGTCGAGGTGCTGCGGCGCTGCGCACCGATGATGGGTGCCGTGGAGAACCCGGTGCGCTTCCTGGCACTGTCGGTCTCGGACGCCGCCGAGGACGTCATCGGAGTCATCCGCGGCGGCGCCCGCGGCTATGTCACCAAGACCATCACCGGCAGCGACCTGGTCGACTCGGTCTTCCGGGTACAGGACGGCGACGCGGTGTTCTCCCCGCGGCTGGCCGGCTTCGTCCTCGACGCCTTCGCCTCCACGGACGCACCGCCGGTGGACGAGGACCTGGACCGGCTGACGCAGCGCGAGCGCGAGGTGCTCCGGCTGATCGCACGCGGGTACGCGTACAAGGAGATCGCCAAGCAGCTGTTCATCTCGGTGAAGACGGTCGAGTCGCATGTCTCGGCGGTGCTGCGGAAGCTCCAGCTGTCCAACCGGCACGAGCTGACCCGGTGGGCGACGGCGCGGCGGCTGGTCTGAGTCAGCGGCCTTCCGTTTCGAGCGAGATGTTGATCTTCTCGCCGATCCTGCGGTAGCCGATGCCTGCGTAGATCCGCTCGACCTCGGGGCTTCCCGGCTCCAGCCAGACGGTGGAGCAGCCGCGCTCGAAGGCCTTCGAGGTCAGCCAGGCGGAGAGCGCGGCGCCGATACCTCGGCGGCGGAAGGGGTCGGCCACAGCGAGGCCGGCCAGTTCGCTGATGCCGTCGACGGGGATCGAGCAACCGCCCGCTCCGGCGGGCTCGGCGCCGAGCAGGGCCAGCGCCGCGACGCCCTGGCCGGCCACCGCGTTGCGCAGCCAGGCGATCTCGCCCTCGTCGGGGCCGCCTTCGCCGCCGAAGCCCGTGTGCTGGACGGCGGCGGCCGCGGTGAACTCATCGTCGGTGACGGGTTCGGCTGTGTGGAGCCCGTCCACCGGCTTCGGCGGAAGGAAACCGGCAGGGGTGCAGGCCAGCACAGGGGCGTGGTTCTCCACGGTGAAGCCGGCGGCCAGCAGGGCCGGTTCGACGGCGGGGGCCCAGGAGGGCAGGTACTCCAGGCGCGGCAGCCGGTCCCGCTCGCGGAATGCCGCGACGAGGTCGTCGACGTCCCCGGCGGTGGGTTCGGCACCGTGGTCGGGGATGGCGTAGTTGGCGTACTTCAGCTCCCAGCCCGGGTTGTGGCGCACGGTGAACGGGCCCACCCGGTAGTGGTCGGGGGAGCGGAGGGTGAGCGTGCGCGCGTAGTTCTGGACATCGGTGTCCATCGGCACGGGGAGCCTTCTCTCTCTCGCTGGGCCGGTCGGCGCGGAGCCTATGCCACCCGGGTTGCTCCCGCGAAAGGCATTTCGCTGATCGGTGCGATGCGGACCGGCGCGCCGGGGCGCGGGGCGTGGATCATCTGTCCGCCGCCGATGTACAGCCCGACGTGTGTGACGCCGGAGTAGAAGAAGACCAGGTCTCCCGGGGCCAGTTCCGAGCGGGAGACGCGACGGCCCGCGTTGATCTGCGTGTACGTGGTGCGGGGCAGGGAGACGCCTGCGGCGCGCCAGGCGGCCTGGGTGAGGCCGGAGCAGTCGAAGGAGGAGGGGCCGGTGGCGCCCCAGACGTACGGCTTGCCGAGTGCCTCGTACGCGAAGCCGACGGCCTGTGCCGCGCGGGCGTTGGGGGCGCTGACGGAGCCGCGCGGGGTGCTGCGGTCGGCGCGGAAGGCGGTGCCGCCGTGCTGGGCGTCGGCGGAGCGCTCGTAGTCGGCGCGCTGGGCGGCGGTGAGGGTGGCCAGGAGTGCGCGGGCGTCGGCCAGCTTGGCGCGGACCGCGCTCCGGTGCCTCTTCAGGTCGGCCTGGCGGTCCGCGAGCGCGGCGAGCTCCTCCTTGGCCCGGGCGCGCAGTTGGGCGACCTCGGTGACCTGCCTGCGGACGCCGTTGACCGCACCGGCCTGCCGGTCCCCGGCCCGGTCCAGGTAGGAGGCGCGCTCCAGGTACTGGTCGGGGTCGGAGGAGAGCGCCAGCTGGACGGCGGGGTCGAGACCGCCGCTGCGGTACTGCGCGGCGGCGAACGATCCGAGGGCGTTGCGCGAGGCGTTGAGGCGCTCCGTCCTGCGGGCGGCCTCGTCGCGCAGGGCGTCCAGGGACTTGGCGGTGGCGGTCGCCTTCTCCTTCGCGCCGTTGTACTTCTCGGTGGCCACCTCGGCGTCGTGGTACAGCCGGTCGACCTTGGACTTGACCTGGGCCGGGGTGAGTTGGGGCTCGGCCTGGGCGGCGCCCTCGAAGGCGGTCGCGGTAGCCGCCCCGGCGAAGGCCAGAGCGGCTGCGGTGCGGGCAGCAGGTCCGGTGAACGGGCGCTGCTTGGGCTTGCGGTGAGCGGCTTTGCGCTGGGCGGCCACGGGGGCGTGGGTCCTTCCGTTCGACTGCCCGTCGGGGGGTACCGGCGGGCCCGCCGGTACCGGCGCCGGGCCACCACAGGGGGGAGTGGCCCGCCGCCGGAACCTGGCGGGGCGACCGGGGTGCCGCCCGGTACGGGGCGGCGGTGAAGAGTCGGTCACCTGGGAGGGACGCTAAACCCGGGGCATGAGGAAGAGTCGGAATGACAGCTATTGCCTCAATGTGACGTTTCGATCTCCGCAAGTGACCGGAAGAATCAGCTGTTGTCGGGCAATTCGCGCAGGTCGAGCGTCAACTCGTACGGAAGTAGTACCTGGCCGACGAGCGGTGGTATGGCCGCGGCTACGCTGCGGCCATGGACGTACTCATCAATGTCTTCGTGGCCCTGCACATCATCGGGATCGCCTCTCTGCTGGGCGGATTCCTCACCCAGATGAAGGCCATGGGAGACGGCACCGCGCGCTTCGGGCCCGCCATGCTGCACGGTGCACTGACGATGCTCGTCACGGGTGTTGCCCTGGTCGGGCTCAACCAGGCCGACGACCAGCCGGTGAACAACGTCAAGATCGGTATCAAACTGCTGATCCTGGTCGTGATCCTGGCGCTCGTCTATGTGAAGCGGGACGAGGAGAAGGTCGCCAAGGGTGCGTTCGCGGCGGTCGGCGGGCTGACGGTCGCCAATATCTTCATCGCCACACTCTGGACCTGAGCCCGGCTGCCTTCCGGGCCCGGTGCCTACCGGGCCCGTAGGCATCCCGTGCGTCTGTGTGTCTCTGCTTCCGTGCGCTCGTGCGTCTGTGGTGCTTCTACGCGGGGCGAACGCTGCCGTAGATCGGCATGTAGTAGATCGATTCCTCGCGCACGTTCGCACCCGGCTTCGGCGCGTGGATCATCATCCCGTCGCCCTTGTAGATGCCGACGTGACTGATGTCGTCGTAGAAGAAGACCAGGTCCCCCGGCTTCAGGTCCGCCGTGGCCACCCGGGTGCCGACCTCGACCTGGTCCCAGGTCGTGCGGGGCAGGTCGACGCCCGCCGCCTTCCACGCGGCCTGCGTCAGCCCGGAGCAGTCGTACGAGGACGGGCCCGTCGCACCCCAGACGTACGGCTTGCCGATCTGGTCCCGCGCGAAGGCCAGCACCTTGTCCGCCTTCGACGCGTAACTGCTGTCGGAGCCGGTGCCGGTTCCGGTGTCCGCCTCCCCCTGCGAGGCCTCCTCCTCGGCCGCCCGGTCGGCCTCCGCCTTCGCGGCGGCGGCCTGCTGGCGCGCGAGCTCCTCCGCCTTGCGCTCGGCCTCCGCCTCCTTCTTGCGTTCCAGCTCCGCGAGCCGCGCCTTCTCCTCGGCGGTCAGCTCCGACAGCAGCGTGCGTGCCTCGGCGAGCTTGCTCTGTACCTGCTGCTTGCTGGTGCGCAGCGTGGTCTGCGACTCGGTCAGCGTCTGCAGGCTCTTCGTCGCCTCGACCCGCTTGGTCGCCGCCTCGCTCTGCTGCGTACGGAAGTCGGCGACCGCCTTCTGCTGCTGGCTGGTCATCCGCGCCATCAGCTGGTCCTGGTCGAAGTAGGACTGCGGGTCGTCGGCGAGGAAGAACGTCGCGGTGGGGGCGATCGCACCGCTGCGGTACTGCGCGGCCGCGTAGTTGCCGAGTTCCCGGCGCGTCTCGTTCAGCTTGTCGGCGCGCTTGGCCGCAGCCTCGAGGAGCGCGTCGACCTTGGAGCGCTGCTGGGTGGAGGCGGTTTTCGCCATGTTGTACTGCTGGGTCGCTGTTCCCGCCTGCCGGTAGAGGTTGTCGACCTTCTTCTGCACTTCCTCGATGCTGGGCTTGGGCGCTGCCGGGGCGGCCGTCGCGCTCTGTGTGGAGAGCAGGGTGACGGAGGCGAGCGCCGCCGTCGTGAGCCCGACGGCAGGGGTGGTGGTGCGCATACGGGTGCGCGGCTTGCGATGCGACGCCAAGGCCGGCATCTCCTTCCGTGGACCGCCTACCGGGTTAGCTGTCGGGTTCGGGCGGAACGGAAGGCTGCCCTACGGTCCAGCGGGACGGACCGATTCACCCCGGTGCTGCGTGTGGGTCCCCGGTTCCGGACTCCCGCTCGGGAGTGACGGATTCGGCGGGGGTGCCCGCGCGGCGTGGTTCGCCTCAAGGGGGTACGGGTCACCCGTCGGAGCACGCTAGCCAACCCGTGGTGTCCCTGTGAAGGTTGATGTTCGATATGCCCGATACATTTTCGTGACCTTTCTGGATTACCCGGTCCCGCGGCGGGAAGAGCCGCCGAATTCCTACGCACCGTGGGTGATCCGTCTCCGTGCGCGCACGGATCGGGTCCTCGTGCGGAATGCGGCCCCGGGGTGTCGGTGCGGCGGCCTAGACTCGTCAGGCGATGAGCAGCCTCTTTGACGACAGTTTCCTGACCGGCCTCCAGCAAGCGGACGAGGGCCCCCCGCCACCCCCCGAGGACCACGCACCCGAAGCGGTGCCGGAGGATCTCTTCGGGGGTGTCTTCGACGGGCCCCCGCCGGCGCGCGAGGCCTACTATCGCGACGGCGCCCCGCGCCCCGTCATCGACTCCGCCGCGCTGCTCGACGGGCTGAACACCGAGCAGCGGGCCGCCGTCGTGCACGCGGGTTCCCCGCTCCTCATCGTCGCCGGGGCGGGCTCGGGCAAGACCCGGGTGCTGACGCACCGGATCGCGCATGTGCTGGCCGAGCGCGGGGTGCACCCGGGGCAGATCCTCGCGATCACCTTCACGAACAAGGCCGCGGGCGAGATGAAGGAACGTGTCGAGCAGCTCGTCGGACCGCGCGCCAACGCCATGTGGGTCATGACCTTCCACAGCGCGTGCGTGCGGATCCTGCGCCGCGAGTCGAAGCTCCTCGGTTTCACCTCGTCGTTCTCGATCTACGACGCCGCCGACTCCAAGCGGCTGATGGCGCTGGTCTGCCGCGATCTGGACCTCGACCCGAAGCGCTACCCCCCGAAGTCGTTCACGGCGAAGGTCTCGAACCTGAAGAACGAGCTGATCGACGAGGAGACCTTCGCCGGGCAGGCCGCGGACGGGTTCGAGAAGACGCTGGCCCAGGCCTACGCGCTCTACCAGGCACGGCTGCGCGAGGCCAACGCCCTGGACTTCGACGACATCATCATGACGACGGTGCACCTGCTCCAGGCGTTCCCCGATGTCGCCGAGCACTACCGCCGCCGCTTCCGGCACGTCATGGTCGACGAGTACCAGGACACCAACCACGCGCAGTACACCCTCGTACGCGAGCTGGTGGGTCCGGCGGGCGAGGCCGACGCCCCGGGCGAGCTGTGCGTCGTCGGTGACGCGGACCAGTCGATCTACGCCTTCCGCGGCGCGACCATCCGCAACATCCTCCAGTTCGAGGAGGATTACCCGGACGCGACCACGATCATGCTGGAGCAGAACTACCGCTCCACGCAGACGATCCTGTCCGCGGCCAACGCCGTCATCGAGCGCAACGAGAGCCGCCGCCCCAAGAACCTCTGGACGAATGCGGGCGCCGGCACCCGGATCACCGGCTATGTCGCCGACACCGAGCACGACGAGGCACAGTTCGTCGCCGACGAGATCGACCGGCTGACGGACGCCGGGGACGCGAAGGCGGGCGACGTCGCCGTCTTCTACCGTACGAACGCCCAGTCCCGTGTCTTCGAAGAGATCTTCATCCGTGTCGGACTGCCCTACAAGGTCGTCGGCGGAGTGCGCTTCTACGAGCGCAAGGAGGTCAGGGACGTTCTGGCCTACCTCAGGGTCCTCTCCAACCCCGAGGACACCGTCCCGCTGCGCCGCATCCTCAATGTGCCCAAGCGGGGCATCGGTGACCGGGCCGAGGCGATGATCGACGCCCTGTCGATGCGCGAGAAGATCTCCTTCCCGCAGGCGCTGCGCCGTGTCGACGAGGCGTACGGCATGGCGGCCCGCTCGTCGAACGCGGTGAAGCGGTTCAACACGCTGATGGAGGAGCTCCGCACGATCGTGGAGTCCGGTGCCGGACCGGCGGTCGTGCTGGAGGCCGTCATGGAGAGGACCGGCTATCTCGCCGAACTCCAGGCCTCCACCGACCCGCAGGACGAGACCCGGATCGAGAACCTCCAGGAGCTCGCCGCCGTCGCCCTCGAGTTCGAGCAGGAGCGGGCGGAGGAGGAGGGTGCGGGCACGCTCGCCGAGTTCCTGGAGAAGGTCGCGCTCGTCGCCGACGCCGACCAGATCCCCGACGAGGACGAGGACGGGTCCGGTGTCATCACGCTGATGACGCTGCACACCGCCAAGGGTCTCGAATTCCCGGTGGTGTTCCTGACGGGCATGGAGGACGGCGTCTTCCCGCACATGCGCTCGCTGGGACAGGTGAAGGAGCTCGAGGAGGAGCGCCGGCTCGCCTATGTGGGTATCACGCGTGCCCGTGAGCGGCTGTACCTGACCCGGGCCGCGATGCGCAGTGCGTGGGGTCAGCCCGCGTACAACCCGCCGTCGCGGTTCCTGGAGGAGATCCCGGACGAGCACCTGGAGTGGAAGCGCAAGGGGCCGATGGCCGCTCCGGCGGGACCGACGTCGGGGATCACGTCGTCGCTGTCCTCCTCGCGCTCCAAGTCGGGGCCCTCGGGCTTCGCGACCCGGCGCACCTCGGACAAGCCGGTGGTCACCCTGGTGGTCGGGGACCGGGTCACGCACGACCAGTTCGGTCTGGGCACGGTGACGGCGGTCGAGGGGTTCGGCGACCAGGCCAAGGCGACGGTCGACTTCGGGGACGAGCGACCGAAGAAGCTCCTCCTGCGGTACGCGCCGGTCCAGAAGCTGTAGGACTCAGTTGGGGTTGATGCCGTGGCTGCGGAGCCACGGCATCGGGTCGATCGCCGAGCCGCCGCCGGGCCGTACCTCGAAGTGCAGGTGCGGGCCGGTGGAGTTGCCCGAGTTCCCGGAGAACGCGATGACGTCGCCGGCCTTGACCGAGCCCGACCGGATCTTGGTGGTGCTGAGGTGGCAGTACCAGGTCTCGGTGCCGTCGGCCGCGGTGACGATGGCCATGTTCCCGTAGGCGCTGTTCCACTGGGTGCGCACGGTGCCGTCGGTTGCCGCCATCACGGAAGTGCCGTACGAGACGGGGAAGTCGATGCCCGTGTGGACGGACATCCAGTTCACGCCGGCCTGCCCGTAGTACGCGCTGAGGCCGTGCCGCTCGACCGGCAGGACGAATTTGGGACGCGCGGCCTCACGGCGGGCAGCCTCGTCCGCGCGCTTCTTCTTCTCGGCGGCCTGCCGCTCCTTCAGGTCGATGCGCTCCTGGGTGCGGCTGGCGCGGTCGGCGAAGTTCTCGGCGTCGGCGCTGAGGTTGGCGAGCTGGGTGTCCAGCTTGTTGTTGGCCGCGACGGGCTTGACGCTGCCGGGGTCGGCGGCGGCCACGGTCGTGGTGTCGTCCTTCTGCTCATCGGAGCCACCCACACCGCTGACGGAGGCGGCGGCGATGCCGGCGACACTCATGACGCATGCGGAGGGGACGGCAACGGTGAGCAGGGCGGAACGCTTGGCAGGGGTGCGGCGCCGGCCGCGGCTGCCGCCACCGCCGCGCGGGGCGGAACGGCCCGCGGGGCGCTGCGCGGTGGAGGCGCGGGCTGCGGGGACGTCGGCGGAATCCGCGGTGGCTTCGGCGGCCGGGTCGTGCGCGTCGGCTTCCGGGGCCCGGTCGGTGTCGGTGTCCGTGAACTCGGCAGCGTCCGCGTACTCCGCGGTCTCGGCGTACCCGGTGGTCTCCGCGTACCCGGTGGTCTCGGTTCCGGCGTCGTGGGCGCTGAACTCGGCAGCCTCGTAGGTCTCGTAGGGCGCGGACCGGTGTTCGTACGAGGGGTACGACGTCTGTTCGGGTGCGTACGCCGCGTTCTCGGGCGTGGCACCGGTGTTCCAGGCGGTGGCGTCGTACGCGCCGGTGTCGGCGGTTTCGTACGCGGCGGTCTCGTAACCGGTGGTCTCGAAGACCGGGGCCGTATAGGTGCCGGTGGCGTAGGCCGTGTCGCTGAACGGCGCGGTGGGGAAGGCACCGGTGTCGCTCGTCGCCCACTGGTCGGCCTGGCCCGTCCGGTCCCAGCCGGTGGTGTCCCACTGGCCCGTCGCCTCCGGGGCGCCCGCCTGCGTGGGAATCCCGCCGTCGGGCAGCCAGGTGGCGGTGGTGTCGTACGTCTGCTGGGCCGGATGGGCCTGGGCGCCGTAGGCGTCGTACGAGGCCTGCTGATGTGCGCCGGTGTCCCACTGCGTGGCGTCGTACGGGACGCTGTGGTTCTGCGGCTCAGCCGGATACGCGTTTCCGTAGCCGCCGTAGGTGCCGTCGTACGCAGTCGTATAACTGCTGTCGTACGTCTCGTGACTGCCGTCGTGTTGACCGGGGAGAGTCCCGAAGAGCGGGTCCGTGTCGAAGTTGCCGTTGGAATGGCTGTCGTACCCGACGTACCCGGCGTGGGGGTGCTGGTCGTTCACCAACTTCTCTCTCGCCTCGGCAGCAGGACCTGTTCCGGGGTCCGGTGGGGGGATCCCAGGGTGAGCAGTGGCCGCGACTGTACCCGGCGGTACGCGACGACGACAATCTTCGACAGGTTCCGTCTGCTCAGGAAACGGGCAATCGGCCGCCTTTCGGTGGACTGCGGAAGCAGCCTTGGCTCTATGTTCGAAATTTGTTCTATTCGTCAGGCGACTGAAACGGCTCCCTGGGTGCTGATGACCGCGTCGTCGGACTCGAGTGCTTGACGGATCGCGGCCGCGACGGCGGGATGCACCGGCAGTGCAAGATGGCCGATTCCGGTCACGCGCACGTTCTGGGCGTCGAGGTCGGGATGGTCGATGCAGGCCGTCTCGACAGGGAGCATGACCCGGTCCAGCTCGCTCCAGAAACTGATGAACCGGGTTCGGCAGCCCGGAGCCGGCCGGCGCAGCTCCTCGATCAGGGGGGAGTCGCTGCGCATCTGGCGCACGATCGGGTGCGCACCGGCGAGCGGGGCGGCGGCCGTGCCGCTGTGGGGCGTGCCGAGGGTGACCAGGGTGCGTACCCGTCGGTCACCGCCCAGCCGCTGTACGTAGTACCGCGCGATCAGGCCACCGAGGCTGTGCCCGACGATGTCGATCTCCGGGTGTCCGGTGCGGACGCAGATCTCCTCGACATGTCGGTCCAGCAGCTCCGCCGCCGTTCGGATGTCGCAGGTCAGGGGCGAGTAGTTGAGCGATTCCAGATGACGCCAGCCGTGCCGGGCAAGGGAGCGGCGGAGCAGGACGAAGACGGAGCGGTTGTCGATGAAGCCGTGCAGGAGGACGACGGGCGGCCGGTCGAGGGCCTGGGCCGGGAGGGCGGTGGTGCCGGCCGCCGCAAGGGTGGCGTCGGGGGTGCCCGGGTGGCCGGGGGGCCGCCGGCCATGGCCGGATTCGGGGCCGGGTTCGCGTCCGGGGACGGTCCCGTGTCCCGGCCCGGGCTCGTGATCCGGTCCGTGCCCGGGTGCGGGAGGAGCGGTGGGGGGCCGGCGCTCGGGGGTGATGCCGGTGGGATAGATGAGCAGGTGTCCGGCGAGGATCAACAGCTCCAGTGCGGTGGCTCTGATCAGCGCCGATGACAGCCGGCCCGGATACAGGTACGACTGGCGCAGCAGTAGGGGAAGGAAGGACAGGGCCTTCATGGCCGACCTCCTGCACTGGCACGCGGGGGAGGCGGCTCCCTGCCCCGTATGCCCTCACGGGGTGTCGCTGCGGAGGTGGCGACGGCCCTGGTCGACCGGGGGTCGCACCACCGTGCCGTGCGGCTGACGGCGCGGTGGTACGACGACCTCGTTGCGGCTCCCCTGTACGACGGTCCCTGCGCGGCGCGGGGGCCGTGCGATGCGGGGAGCGACGCTTGGCGAACATGTCCCAATGTGTGATTTCCCCCTCCCCGTCCACCGCGAAACGACGCCGTGCGGGATGCTGTGGATAACGTTCGTTCACATCCCCGGCCCTTCAGGCACGGGAGACGCATGTGGAGGCAGTGATGGGTGTGACCGGTCCGATCCGAGTGGTGGTGGCAAAGCCGGGCCTCGACGGCCACGACCGCGGGGCCAAGGTGATCGCGCGGGCGCTGCGGGATGCAGGTATGGAGGTCATCTACACCGGGCTCCACCAGACCCCCGAGCAGATCGTGGACACGGCGATCCAGGAGGATGCCGACGCGATCGGGCTGTCGATTCTCTCCGGTGCGCACAACACGCTCTTCGCGAAGGTCATCGCGCTGTTGAAGGAGCGCGAGGCGGAGGACATCAAGGTGTTCGGCGGCGGCATCATTCCCGAGGCGGACATCGCGCCGCTGAAGGAGCAGGGCGTCGCGGAGATCTTCACCCCGGGTGCGACGACGGCTTCGATCGTCGACTGGGTGAACACTCACGTCCGCCAGCCTGCGGAGGCCTGAGGACGCCCGCTCCAGGAGCCGGGCGCCGCGGCCGCCGGTACGCCCTGCCGCGCCCGCCCGGCGCTCAGTCCGTCGTGCCCTGCGCCAGCTCCGCGTCCATGGCCGCGCGCAGGCGCAGGGTCGAGACCAGCCTCCGGAACGCCTCCGACCAGTAGCCCCCTGCGCCGGGCGAGGCCCCTTCCGGCTCATCCGGCGTGGTGGTGAGCACCTCGAGCCGGTCCGCCTCGGCAGGGTCGAGACAGCGCTCGGCCAGACCCATCACCCCACTGAAGCTCCATGGATAGCTCCCGGCGTCCCGGGCGATGTCCAGTGCGTCGACCACCGAGCGGCCGAGCGGCTCGGCCCAGGGGACCGTGCAGACGCCGAGCAGTTGGAACGCCTCCGACAAGCCGTGCGCCGCGATGAAGCCGGCCACCCAGTCCGCCCGTTCGGCCGCGGGCAGGGTGGCGAGCAGCTTCGACCGCTCGGCCAGGGACGCCGTCCCGGGACCGTTCGCCGGGGGTGTCGAGGGGGTGCCCAGCAGTGCGCGCGCCCAGTCCGGATCCCGCTGCCGTACGGCTGCCCGGCACCAGGCCGCGTGCAGCTCCGCGCCCCAGCCGTCGGCGACGGGCAGTGCGACCACCTCCTGGGCGGTACGGCCGCCGAACCTCTCCCGCCAGACGGCGAGCGGAGTCGCCTCCACCAGCTGCCCGAGCCACCAGGACCGTTCGCCCCGGCCCGACGGGGGCCCGGGCACCACTCCGTCGCGTTGCATGTCGGCGTCGCACTCGTGCGGGGCCTCCACCGCTATGGCCCCTTCACCGCCCGTACGGTCCGGGTTCACGCAGGAGGTGGCGCGGGCCGCCATCCGCCGGGCGAGCGCCGAATCCGGCAGAGCCGAGAGCAGTTCGGCGGCGGTGGAGCGGACGTTGCGGCTGCGGTCGGACAGCGCCTCCTCCAGGAATGTCTCGTCGGCGGCCGACAGACCGGTCCGCAGGGAGTCGAGGAACATCAGCCGGTCCTCGGCACGCTCCGTGGACCAGGTGGTGGCGAGCAGGGCACGCGCAGCGGTGGCATCCTGCGCCCGTACGGCTCCGAGCAGCGCGACCCGCTCCGCGAACAGGCCCTCCTCCCAGAGCCGGTGCACGGCCTCCGGGTTCTCGGTGGCCGGCAGGCGGGAGCGGTTCGTGGACGCGCGGAGCGCGAATTTCCACTCCGGATTCAGAGCGGCCAGCCAGAGCCCGCGCGGCCCCGCGAACGCCAGCGCGTGCGGCCGCAGGTCCGTACGCGCCCGGGCCGCGTCCAGCAGCGCGGGCAGCAGCTCCGCCGGGGCGCGGAATCCGAGGGCACCCGCGGAGGCCAGCCACTGGGGGATGAGCTCGGTGAGATCGGGGGCAGCCCCCCGGCGCCCGCCGCCGGAGGGCGCGGAACGGTCGGCGAGCAACTGGGCGAGCCGACGCCGCGCCGCCGCCGGAAGCGGCGGGCGGGGGTCGGGGGGCGCCGCCTCCGGCACGGTGGCCGCGGCGCCGGGCAGCAGCGCGGCCCGGCGCCGCACGGTGTGGAGCGCCGCGGCATCCAGCAGCGCTGCCGGGCCGTCCGCCGGTCCGCTTCCCGTGGGGGGCGGGCGCCGGTCGGTGCCGAGCAACGCCGAGGTGACGAGCTCCTCCCAGGGGGCGTTCACAGGCGCGCCGGTCGTTGTCGTTGCGGACATCGGGTCCCCTCCGGTTGTCACGAGGCAGAGAGTCGGTGAGTCACGTATCAGGAGCCAGGAAGCCGGGGGTTGCGGGTGTGGAGGGTCTCCGGTGTGTCAGACGAGCGCCACGGTCGCACCCGCGCTGTCGTCGGGGGCCTTGGCCCACCAGGCGGCCAGCGGGTCGAAACCGCGGTGGCCGCACTCCCCGAACACCGTCACGGGACCGCCTCCGGAGAGCGCGACGAGCTTCCACAGGCCCGGTCGGGAGAGCGCGGACGGGGCGATCGGCAGGGCGGATCCGTCTGCTGCGCCCACCAGTTGCCAGCCGTCCCCGGACGGCACGGGTATGACGTCGCGGAGGGTGGCCGGCCAGGAATCCAGCCAGGGATCGTCCAGCAGGGCGTGCCCGTACGCGGTGACGGCGTCGGCCGTGGTGCCGCCGGTCGGCGGGGATGCCGTGGCGACGGGTGTGCCGAACTGCGTCCCCAGCTCCCCCCGTAGCCGCCCGCCGCCCGGATACGGCGTGACCTCGGCGTCGATCGTCACACCCACCGGTAGCGCCTGTCCGGGGGAGCGTCCCGCTGCCCCGAAGGAGAGCAGCAGGGCTGTGCGCCCCGACTCCTGTCCGTACAGCCAGATACGACGGGTGACGATCTTGCCGTCCGGAGTGTCGTACTGAGCGAGGACCAGCCACCGGTCGCGGACCGCAGGGCCCTCGGCCGGGGCCGTCAGCCCCACCCTCGTGCGGACCGTCGCGGCCAGTGGCCCGGGCAGCCGGTCCAGCCCGAGCCACGCCGTGTCCAGCAGGTGCAGCAGAGCGCACTCCTCGAGCAGTCGCACCGGCCATCCGGGGCCCGATGCCGGGATCGAACCCAACTCCCTTACACGGGCCGCGAGTCCAGGGGCCTGCGCGTCGACCATGCGGGCCGCGGTCTCCTCCCACAGCGCGTATCCCGACCGGTCGGCCGCCGCGAGGCCGCCGCGCAACAGATCGCCGAGACGCTGTTCGAGCTCCTGCGCGCCCCCTGTGATCCGCTCGGCCCGGCGGTCGGTGCGCCGCCTGGCCGCCTTCGGGTCGGCGAGACCTGCGGCCGGACCCTCGCCGCCGGTGGGCACCCCGGCCCGCCCGGCCGCACGCCTGTGCCGGCCTTCCAGCCACTGCCCGGCCCACTCGGGCGCCTCGCCCTCCTGCAGTGCCGCGTCGGCGGAAGCCCAGAGCAGCAGTAGCCCCAGCGCGTGTTTGCACGGGAACTTCCGGCTCGGACAACTGCATGTGTACGCCGGACCCGTGGTGTCGACCACCGTGCGGTACGGCTTGCTGCCGCTGCCCCTGCACAGCCCCCACACCGTCCCCGAACCGCCGCAGCCCGCTTCGGACCACGGGCGGGCCGAGCCGAGCCTGCTTCCAGCCTTGCGTGACGCATCGTCAGGAGCCAGGGCCAGTACCTGCTCCACCGTCCAGCGCGCCACCTGTTCGGTGGTGCGTGAGGGCTCTCCCCCGTGAGATAGCAGCATGGGAACGACGGTAGGGCGCCCCACTGACAATCGGCTCCGACCTGCGATTTCTGCTGGCACGACGCCACTTGACTCCGTGTCCGTCGTGCGCTTCTCTGCGAATGAGGGTGTTCGGCAACCACTCGGGGGATCCCTATGCATCGCACCACTCGCACTGCTCACCCCAGACGCATCCGTATCGGTCGGGCCGTCGTGTGCGCCGCCGTTGTCGGCGGTCTCGCACTCGGCCTCGGCGCCTGTTCCGAATCCGTGAACAGATCGGTCGACGAGGTCGTGGACGAGACCTACGAGGTGACCTACGAAGTCACCGGCACCACCGTCGACGAGATCCAGTTCCACGGTGGCGGGGGCACAGCCATGGAACCGAAGATCGAAAGCGTCAAGTCGCCCACGCTGCCGTGGAAGAAGACCGTCACGCTGCGGGGCATCATGCCGGCCGCCGTCATGCCGATCGCCCTGGACGAGGGCGCAGCCGACGTCGCCTGCACGATCACCCACAAGGGCAAGGTCATCGAGGAGGCGAAGGGCGAGGCGCTCCTGACGGGGGGCGGCTGCTTCGCGATCTCGCCGGTCACCGGCTGACCCACCCGGTTCGCTGTTCCGCGGGACCGGCAATCGGCCCGGGCCACGGGCCTGGGCACGACCCCGGCCCGTGGCCCCGGCCACGGGTCCGGGCCGCCTGGTCCTGGGCCTGGGTCGATTGTCAGTGGCATGGTGCACGGTGGAAACCACATCGGGTCGAACGATCTGGAGGGGGATCCATGACCGTGTCCGTACGCACCGCTGTCGCCGGCGGTGAGGCCGGCGGCGAGGTCCTGAGGCCGCACGCCGAGGACGCCTTCGCCGACGAGCTCAAGGCTCTCGCCGCTGCCGACGACCGGCCCAGACCCATCCGTTGGCGTCTGTCGCCGTGGGCCGTCGCCACCTATCTGCTCGGCGGGACGCTCCCGGACGGGACGGTGATCACGCCGAAGTACGTAGGCCCTCGCCGCCTCGTCGAAGTCGCAGTGACCACGCTCGCCACCGACCGTGCGCTGCTGCTCCTGGGTGTGCCGGGCACCGCCAAGACCTGGGTGTCCGAGCATCTCGCCGCGGCGGTCAGCGGAGACTCCACGCTGCTCGTCCAGGGCACGGCAGGGACACCGGAGGAAGCCGTCCGCTACGGCTGGAACTACGCGCAGTTGCTCGCGCACGGCCCCAGTCGCGACGCGCTGGTGCCGAGCCCGCTCATGCGGGCCATGTCCGACGGAATGACCGCCCGGGTCGAGGAGCTGACCCGCATCCCGGCCGATGTGCAGGACGCGCTCATCACGATTCTCTCGGAGAAGACACTCCCCGTTCCCGAGCTGGGACAGGAGGTCCAGGCGGTCCGCGGGTTCAACCTCATCGCCACGGCCAACGACCGCGACCGCGGAGTCAACGAGCTCTCCAGCGCCCTGCGCCGCCGGTTCAACACCGTGGTGCTGCCCCTGCCGGCGACACCCGAGGCCGAAGTGGACATCGTTTCCAGGCGCGTCGACCAGATCGGGCGCTCGCTCGACCTGCCCGCCGCTCCCGACGGCATGGTCGAGATCAGGCGCGTCGTCACGGTCTTCCGGGAGTTGCGCGACGGCGTCACCACGGACGGCCGCACCAAGCTCAAGTCCCCGTCGGGGACGCTTTCCACGGCAGAGGCCATCTCCGTCGTCACCAACGGGCTCGCGCTCGCCGCCCACTTCGGTGACGGCGTCCTGCGGCCCGGCGACGTCGCGGCCGGCATCCTCGGTGCGGTCGTCCGGGATCCCGCGGCGGACCGTGTGGTCTGGCAGGAGTATCTGGAGACCGTGGTCCGGGAGCGGGACGGCTGGAAGGACTTCTACCGCGCCTGCCGCGAGGTCTCCGCATGACGGCCGGGCTCCGTCCGGCGGACCAGGCACGGCCCGGCGGGCCGCTGCTGCTGGGGGTCCGCCATCACGGACCCGGATCGGCCCGAGCGGTCCTGGCCGCCCTGGATTCCGTACAGCCGCGTGCCGTGCTCATCGAAGGGCCGCCCGAGGGCGACGCGTTGCTTCCGCTTGCCGCCGACGAGCAGATGCGGCCGCCGGTCGCGCTGCTCGCCCACGCCGTGGACGATCCGGGGCGTGCCGCGTTCTGGCCGCTGGCCGAGTTCTCACCCGAGTGGGTCGCGATCCGTTGGGCGCTGGCGCACGAGGTCCCGGTGCGCTTCGTGGACCTGCCCGCCGCGCATTCCCTGGCCATGACGGAGCAGACGGAACAGGCGGAGAGCCGGCCGGACGACGCGCAGGTCATCGATCCGATCGGTGTCCTCGCGCGGACCGCGGGCTACGAAGACCCCGAGCGCTGGTGGGAGGACGTGGTCGAGCACCGTGCCACCGGAGCTGTGCCGGCCGACCCGCGGGCACCTTTCGAGGCACTCGCGGAGGCGATGACGGAACTGCGTGAGGCGTACGGGGACGGAGGGCACCCGCAGGACGCCGTCCGGGAGGCGCACATGCGCATTCAGCTGCGCACCGCCCGCAAGGAGTTCGGGGACGACATCGCCGTCGTCTGCGGTGCCTGGCATGTCCCCGCGCTCGCCGCGAGGACGACACTCGCCGCCGACAGAGCGCTCCTCAAGGGGATTCCCAAGGTCAGGACCGAGCTGACGTGGGTGCCGTGGACGCACCGCAGACTCGCCCGTCACAGCGGTTACGGCGCCGGGATCGACTCGCCCGGCTGGTACGGACATCTGTTCGGCGCGCCCGACCGGCCCATCGAGCGTTGGATGACGAAGGTCGCCGGACTCCTGCGCGACGAGGACAGATTCGTCTCCTCCGCCCATGTCATCGAGGCCGTCCGGCTCGCCGGCACGCTGGCCGCCATGAGGGGCCGCCCGCTCGCCGGACTCGCCGAGGCCACCGACGCGGTCCGGGCCGTCATGTGCGAGGGGTCCGACGTGCCGCTCGCCCTCGTGCAGGACCGGCTGGTGGTCGGCGAGACCCTCGGCGAGGTACCGGACAGCGCCCCCGCCGTGCCCCTGCAGCGAGACCTGACGCGGCAGCAGCGCACCCTCCGGCTCAAACCGGAGGCGCAGGAGCGGGAGCTGGACCTCGATCTGCGCAAGGAGACCGACTCGGCCCGCAGCAGACTGCTGCACCGGCTGGGACTCCTCGGCGTCGGCTGGGGCGATACCGCCGCGGGCCCGGGGAGTACGGGGACGTTCCGGGAGAGCTGGCGGCTGCGCTGGGAGCCCGAGCTGTTCGTGCGGATCGCGGAGGCCGGGGTGTGGGGCACCACGGTGCTTTCCGCCGCGACCGCCCGAGCCGAATCGGATGCCGTCTCGGCGACCGCCCTCGCCGACGTCACCGCGCTCGCCGAGCGGTGCCTGCTGGCCGGCCTCCCCGATGCGCTGCCCGTCGTGATGAAGGTTCTCGCCGACCGTGCGGCCCTCGACACGGACGTGGGCCATCTCGCCGACGCGCTGCCGTCCCTGGCTCGTTCCCTCCGGTACGGGGACGTGCGGTCCACCGACACGGCCGCGCTGGGAGAGGTTGCCGTCGGCCTCGCCGAGCGGATCTGCGTGGGTCTGCCGCCCGCGTGCACCGGGCTCGACGCGGACGGTGCAGCGCAGCTGCACCGTCAAGTGGACGGTGTGCACACAGCGATCGGCCTGCTCGCCGGAGGAGCCGTACCCGCCCAGGGGCTGCGGGAGCGATGGGCCGGCGTTCTGCACAGGCTGTCCGCCAGGGACACGGTCGCGGGCGTGATCCGGGGACGGGCGACGCGATTGCTGCTCGATGACGGGCGGCTCGCCGAGGACGACGCGGCACGGCTGATGGGCCTGGCCCTCTCGCCCGGCACACCACCGGCCGACGCCGCCGCATGGGTCGAGGGCTTCGTCGGCGGGGCGGCGGGCGGCGGCATGCTGCTCGTCCATGACGAGCGGCTCCTCGGCCTCGTGGACGCCTGGCTGACCGGCGTACCGGCGGAGATGTTCACCGATGTACTGCCTCTGTTGCGCCGTACGTTCTCGGCCTACGAACCGGGTGTACGGCGCACCCTGGGCGAGCTCGTCCGCCGGGGCCCGGCCCCAGGGAGGGGGCACGGCGGCGCGGAGGCTGCCGTACCGGGCTTTGGCGCCGGACTCGATGCGGAGCGGGCGGACGCGGTCGTTCCGGTGCTCCGACTGCTGCTCGGAGCCGGAGCAGACCCCGGAGCCGGCCGAGGAGGAGAACGGGCGGCGACCGGATGACCACGTGCACAGCGAGGACCGGAGAAGTGGAGAGGGCGATGACAGCAGCTCCGGACGGCGGGGAGGAGCGGCTGCGCCGCTGGCGCATGGTGCTCGGTGCGGACAGCGCCGAGAGCACGGGATGCGTGCTCACCGGCCGCGATGTCGCGATGGACGGTGCGCTGACCGCGCTGTACGGCGGTGGGAAGAAGCCGGGCGGCCGGGGCGGCAGCGAGCGGTCCGCGGGGCTCGGGGCGTCCGCCCCTTCCGTGGCCCGCTGGCTCGGGGACATCCGCACCTATTTCCCGAGCTCCGTCGTCCAGATCATGCAGCGCGACGCGATCGATCGCCTCGGGCTGTCGGCCCTGCTCCTGGAGCCGGAGATGCTGGAGGCCGTCGAGCCCGACGTCCACCTCGTCGGCACGCTGCTCTCGCTCAACAAGGCCATGCCCGAGACGACGAAGGAGACGGCACGCGCCGTCGTCCGCAAGGTCGTCGAGGACCTGGAGAAGCGGCTGGCCACCCGTACCAGAGCGACGCTCACCGGGGCGCTGGACCGCTCGGCACGGATCAGCAGGCCGCGGCACCGGGACATCGACTGGGACCGCACCATCCGGGCCAACCTCAAGAACTACCTGCCGGAACACCGCACGATCGTTCCCGAGCGCCTCGTCGGACACGGGCGCGCGGCGCAGTCGGTGAAGAAGGACGTCATCCTCTGCATCGACCAGTCGGGGTCCATGGCGGCATCCGTCGTCCACGCCTCGGTCTTCGGAGCGGTGCTCGCTTCCATGCGCACTCTGGCGACCCGGCTCGTCGTGTTCGACACGGCCGTCGTCGACCTCACCGACCAGCTCGACGACCCGGTCGACGTCCTGTTCGGCGTACAGCTCGGTGGAGGTACGGACATCAACCGTGCGCTCGCCTACTGCCAGTCGAAGATCACCCGCCCCGCCGACACGGTCGTCGTGCTCATCAGCGATCTCTACGAGGGCGGCATCCGTGACGAGATGATCAAGCGGGTCGCCGCCATGAAGGCTTCCGGCGTGCAGTTCGTGACGCTCCTCGCGCTCTCGGACGAGGGCGCACCCGCCTACGACCGGGACCACGCGGCCGCGCTGGGGGCGCTCGGCGCACCGGCCTTCGCCTGCACACCGGATCTCTTTCCGGAGGTCATGGCCGCGGCCCTCGAGAAACGGCCCCTGCCGATACCGGACAGAGAGATCCCGGCGTGAGGGCTGCCGGGCGGACCGTGGGGGCTCCGGGGTGATCCGTCACCGCTCCGGAGTACCGGGCTCACCGGATGCGGATCCCCGCTCACCGGTCGGGCGATGCCCCGTGTACCCGGGTGGACATGCCGTTTTGTCCTTCACAACCCGGCCACCAGCGCGATCTGTGACTGTAATCACCGCTCAGGTGTGATCTGCAATTTAGGGTCCGGCGGAGCGCGGGGATAACCTGCCGGATGGACATGCCGCGTACCCGGACACCGTGTGCGCCTCCCTAGTGACTGCGCAGTCACGTTGCCCTTCGCGGCACGCCCACGCAGAAAACCAACCGCGAGACCACTAAAAGGGACGGACGCGCGTGGACCTGTTCGAGTACCAGGCGAGGGACCTCTTCGCCAAGCACGGTGTACCGGTGCTGGCCGGTGAAGTGATCGACACGCCTGAGGCAGCCCGCGAGGCGACCGAGCGGCTGGGCGGCAAGTCTGTCGTCAAGGCACAGGTGAAGGTCGGTGGCCGAGGCAAGGCCGGCGGCGTGAAGCTGGCGGCAGACCCGGATGAGGCGGTCGCTCGCGCGACCGACATCCTCGGCATGGACATCAAGGGCCACACGGTCCACAAGGTGATGATCGCCGAGCTGTCCCCGGAGATCGAGGCGGAGTACTACGTCTCGTACCTCCTCGACCGCACCAACCGCACCTTCCTCGCCATGGCGTCGGTGCAGGGCGGCATGGACATCGAGGAGGTCGCGGAGAAGACCCCCGAGGCCCTTGCGAAGGTCCCGGTCAACGCCGTCGACGGCGTGGGCATCGAGAAGGCCCGCGAGATCGTGGCCCAGGCGAACTTCCCGGCCGAGGTGGCCGAGGGTGTCGCCGAGGCCATGGTGACCCTGTGGGACACCTTCGTCGCCGAGGACGCGCTCCTCGTCGAGGTCAACCCGCTGGTGAAGACCAAGGACGGCCGCATCCTGGCGCTGGACGGCAAGGTGTCTCTCGACGAGAACGCCGACTTCCGCCAGCCCGGCCACGAGGCGCTCGAGGACAAGGCCGCGGCCAACCCGCTCGAGGCCGCCGCCAAGGTTAAGAACCTCAACTACGTCAAGCTCGAGGGCGAGGTCGGCATCATCGGTAACGGTGCCGGTCTGGTCATGTCGACCCTGGACGTCGTCGCGTACGCCGGTGAGAACCACGGCAACGTGAAGCCCGCCAACTTCCTCGACATCGGTGGCGGCGCCTCCGCAGAGGTCATGGCGAACGGCCTGGAGATCATCCTCGGCGACCCGGACGTCAAGTCCGTCTTCGTCAACGTCTTCGGTGGCATCACCGCGTGCGACGAGGTCGCCAACGGCATCGTCCAGGCGCTTGAGCTGCTCAAGTCCAAGGGCGAAGCGGTCACCAAGCCGCTCGTCGTGCGCCTCGACGGCAACAACGCGGAGCTGGGTCGCAAGATCCTCTCCGACGCCAACCACCCGCTCGTGCAGCGCGTGGACACCATGGACGGCGCGGCCGACAAGGCCGCCGAGCTCGCCGCGGCTGCGAAGTAAGGGACGAGGGACTCCAACACCATGGCTATCTTCCTCACCAAGGACAGCAAGGTCATCGTCCAGGGGATGACCGGCGCCACGGGCATGAAGCACACCAAGCTCATGCTGGCCGACGGCACCGACATCGTCGGCGGCGTGAACCCGCGCAAGGCCGGTACCTCCGTCGACTTCGACGGCACCGAGGTACCCGTCTTCGGTTCCGTCGCCGAGGCGATCGAGAAGACCGGCGCGGACGTATCGGTGCTCTTCGTGCCGCCGGCGTTCGCGAAGGCCGCTGTCGTCGAGGCGATCGACGCCGAGATTCCGCTGGCCGTCGTGATCACCGAGGGCATCGCTGTCCACGACTCGGCCGCCTTCTGGGCGTACGCCGGTTCGAAGGGCAACAAGACCCGGATCATCGGCCCGAACTGCCCCGGCCTGATCACCCCCGGTCAGTCCAACGCCGGCATCATCCCGGGTGACATCACCAAGCCCGGCCGCATCGGTCTCGTGTCGAAGTCCGGCACGCTGACCTACCAGATGATGTACGAGCTCCGTGACCTCGGCTTCTCGTCCGCCGTCGGTATCGGTGGCGACCCGATCATCGGTACGACGCACATCGACGCCCTCGCGGCGTTCGAGGCGGACCCCGAGACCGACCTCATCGTGATGATCGGCGAGATCGGCGGCGACGCCGAGGAGCGTGCGGCCGACTACATCGCGAAGAACGTCACGAAGCCGGTCGTCGGTTACGTCGCGGGCTTCACCGCCCCCGAGGGCAAGACCATGGGCCACGCGGGCGCCATCGTCTCCGGCTCCTCCGGTACCGCCCAGGCGAAGAAGGAGGCCCTCGAGGCCGCCGGCGTGAAGGTCGGCAAGACGCCGACCGAGACCGCCAAGCTGGCGCGCGAGATCCTCGGCGGCTGATCGCGCGTCGCGGCGGCCCGTCCGCCGCGGCATCGCATCACCGCAGCAACGGCTCGGGCCCGCACCCCTCCTGCGAGGGGCGCGGGCC
>NZ_JBHWVO010000039.1:0-53944 GCF_042736635.1 Streptomyces sp. NPDC060035 | reverse complement strand
TGGCTGCCAACCCGGCCCGTTGTCCTTCCAACCTGCTCATACCAAACCAACGACTCGCCGAGCGGAAAGCCACGAGTTAATGATCTGCACGCCCTAAGAGGGCGCGCGGATAGGAGCGGTCGGGTAGACCGGCAGTGGGCAGGCACGGGTCGAGGTGATCATGGAGTTGCGACGCTCTGTGACCATCGGAGAGACCTGTGCCCCCCTGTGCTGCCGTCATGGCTGACCGAACCGCTGTGGAAGCAATTCGCGGCACTGCTGCCGAAGCGGCCGGTCCATCACTCGGATCATCCCCTGGGGTGCCATCGTCCCCGGATCAGCGACCGGGTCGTCTTCGACGAGCTGCTGCAACTGCTCCGGCTCGGTTGCTCCTACGAGGCGTCGGAGACACGACGTGTTCCGCCAGTACGATCCGCAGCCATCACGACGAATGGATCCGGCTCGGAGTGTTCAGCCGATTCAAGCAGATCGCGCTGGAGTCCTACGACCGGACTGTCGGCCTCGTCCTCGATCAGATGGCGATCGACGGCGCCATAACCAAGGCCCCCGGCGGCGGCGAGGTCGCCGGCCGTGCCCCGGTCGACCGGGGCACGCTGGGACTGAAACGTCTGGCATGACCGATGGGTACAGCATCCTGCTGGGACGGGTCCTGACCGGAGCCAACCGCCACGACTCCCCACTGCTGGCCCCTACCCTGGACCTCCTGGACCTCCTGGACGATCTTGGCCCACTGCCCGATGAGATCACCGTGCACTTGGACGCCGGATACGACTCCGCCGCCACCCGTGCCGAACTTGACGAACTCGGCCTGCACGGCAGGATCGCGCACAAAGGCGAAAGGCCCCGATCCAGGCCGGCCAGCGGTGGCACGTCGAACGCACCCACGCCTGGCAGAACAGTTTCCACCGCCTCGCCCGCTGCTACGAACGCCGCGCCGTCGTCATCGACGCCTTCTTCGACCTCGCAGACACGGTCATCACCGTCCGCGGCCTCATCCGCCGCTCCTGGAAAACCCACCGCTGGGACGGGCGGCCTTCTCGATGCCCGTGCCGCCATCGCGGCCGACATCGGAAGGCGTACGAGCGAGAATAGGCGCCACCATGGATGACGAGACCCCACGACCCAGGTGGCGATTCACCCTGCCCTGGGGAATCCTCGACGTGTTCGCCGACGGCCCCGTCCCCTTGACGCTACAACCCACCGCCGCAGTCCTCGCACACCTGGAAGACCGCTTCCGCCCAGCACTGCTCCGCCCGCACCGATGGCCGGACTGCGCCTACGCAGCAGTTTGGCCTGCAACCCGACCGATGCCTGAGCCTGCCGAAACTTCTGCCGAACCGGGCTTGCAGGGGTTGGAAGGCGTCGTCCTCGCAGAGATCCAGCCCCTGGCCTGCCACGTCTGCACGGCACGCTTCCAAGCGGTCTATCCAGACCCGGGCATCCCGTTCTTCGGTCGGCACCTGGCAGCACACCAACTGATCCGCGGATGCACCGTCTGCAGCAGCGACTTCGCAGCCTCCCGGATCCAGGCTCTCGCCCTGCTACCGACCCCGTAACGGCCATCCTGTCACTATCCGTCACCGCGGCACGAAATGCAGACCCCAATTCACCGCCCCCGGCTTCACCAATTCGCCTGAGTTCTAAGCCTCCTGGGACTGCACCACCGATACGTGAAGCGCAGGCATTCGGACAGTTCCCATACCCGACTCCACGATCAGCCGTCTTCGCCGAGAACATCGTCGCGTCCTACCGGCAGTTCCTGAACCACCCGGACCCTGCGGGCCGGAGGGCGAATACAGCGGCGTCACAGCCGAAGAACGGGCCGAGCTCGAAGAGCACTTCGACAAGCGCAAGGTCGAACTCGGCAACTGCGCTCGAACCTTGCGGGACGCCCCGGCGCCACGAGCACGCCTGCATCCGCTGCCCGATACTCCAGACCGACCCCACATTGCAGTCCCGACTCGCAGACATCGAGAAGGACCTCCTCATACGACGCAAACGCACACGGGAAGAACAGTGGCTTCCTCCACACCGAGCAAGCCGGCGCCGCCCGCCGCACGCAGCGGACCACCGTCGGCCCTGGCCTTCCCCGCCCCGCCCCGGAAAAGATCACACGGCGATGAGTAGGCCGCCGTGTGCCAGCGGGAGCAGTTCGGCCGCGTGGTAGACGGCAATGACGGAGTCGAGGAGGCGGAGTCCCGCGCTGGCGCCTATCGCGGGGTGACCCGGCCGTGCCGCGATTGGCCACGGTGAAGACCGCAGGCGACGTCGAGCCACCGGAGCACGGCGACCCCGACGAAACCACGCAACCACGCCTCCCGAAGCCGGCCTCGACGCCGTGGAAGTCCCCGACCCGTTTTCTCCCCACCGCAGCGACTGGCCCAGCACCCGGCAGCGCGCCTGGGTCGGCAATACCCTCACCGGATATGCTCGCCGCCCGGCACCAGGGCCCCACCGCACGGCCGTTCGTCGGACGGCAATGCCCCACGACCGCGCCGATCCCGACACACTCCCGCCCGGCTCCGGTCCGAATTACCTGCCGTTCACAGCAGCGCGGCGGCGATGTCCTCGACCGTCGACACCGGCACGAGTGCCGACTCCGCCGGTGTCCGCACGTCGTCGTCGGCGTACCAGCCGGAACCGTGGACCACCACGTCGCGACCCGCCTCGACCAGCCCGCGGTCGACGGCGTTGCACACGCCGGTCAGCGCCATGACCAGCGACCACTCGCGGAGCGCCCGCGGATCGCCCGGCAGCGGCCGCGGATGGTCCGCGACCAGTTCCCGCAGCGCCGGGTAGCGTTCGAGGCACTCGCGGCGCGAGACTACGATGCCGTCTCCGCCGTGCCGGGCGATGAGGGCGTTCATCGCCGGTGAGGTGGCCGGGCGGTGGGTGTAGAAGGTCGGGTCGAGGATCTCGTCCACCTCGTCGGCGATGCCCGGGAAGTGCGGGTCGGCCCGCTGCCGCCACAGTCCGTCGCCGCCGCGCTCGTAGCCCGGCAGCCCGGCTCGGTCGAAGCTTCCCCGGCGCAGGCTGAGCACCATGTCCGGGGTCCCCAGATGCTGGACGAGCAGGCTCGCCGGGCGGCTCGCCGGACGGGCTGTGCCGGCGGCCTCCAGCACGTCCCGGCCTGCGTGGTAGCCGAGCAGTCCGAACGCGCTCGACACGGCGTGTGCATGCAGCCGCGGCCCGGCGGCATCGGTCGGATCCGCGTCCTGCTCGAAAAAGGCCCGCGCGGTGTCGGCCACGAGGTAGTTGCGCAGGTCCAGCGAGAACCACAGGTTCACGCCGTGGCGCCGTTTGAGGTCCGCCGCGTACGCGTCGGTGAACTGCCGGGCCAGTGCCTTGACGTCCTCGGCGCGCTCGCCGTCGTACACCATCAGCGGGTTGCGGGCCCGTAGTTCCGCGTCGTCGGTCAGGCTTCCGGCCCGCAACTTGGACCGTCCGGAGGCCGGGGCCAGCGTGGCGATCCGCAGTTGGTCGGGGGTGGCCAGCCCGGCGGCCAGTGCCCGCGCGACGGCGTCGCGGAGAGCGGTCCCCTTGTTCGCCGACGTGGGCGTGAAGATCATGACCGGTTCGCCCGTACGGCGGATGTACTCCACAGCGCGGGCGACGATCAGCAGGGAGGGGAAGGTCTTGGTGGTGTGCGTGCCGGGGTTGCCTGCCAGGTCCAGCAGGACCAGCCGGTGGCTGCCGTACGTGCCCAGTTCCCGCCACTGTGCCCGGGCCGGCTCGAAGAAGCCGCGGACACCGGCGTCCGGTTCCGGCAGCGCGAAGCCCGGGGAGAACGCGCCGGGTTCGGTGACCGGCGCCGGGTCGTCCACCAGGGCCGCGACGGCCTGCGGCAACCGTTCGTAGTAGTCGAGGATCAGGTTGCGCTCGGCGACGAGTGCGGTGGTCATGCGGGTCCTCCCCGGTCTGCTGCCCGATGGGCCGGCGGATCGATCCAGTGCCGCCGACGCCGGAACGGATAGGCGGGCAACGTGCAGACCCGTCCCGGGCGGTCCTTGAAATAGCTCATCCAGTCGGTGTCCTCACCGCGCAGCCAGGAGTCGGCGGCCGCGTGCAGCTCCGGTCCGGCCTCGCCCGGCAGCGGTGACCCGGCCGGCAGTCCCGCCGCGGCCTGCCGCAGTGCCGCGGCCGCCTCGCCGGGCTCGCGGGCGGTGATCGCCGCCCGGTACGGCAGGACCCGGCGGCCCGCGGCCAGGGTGTAGGCGACATCGGCCAGGCGCAGGCCGGGGCCGGCGGTCTCCAGATGCCCGGCCAGCCGCCGGCAGGCCTCGGAGAGCGCCGCAGGGGAATGCGCGGAGAGCGGCAGCAGCTGCCAGCCGGCCGTCGGTGCCGGAGCGGGCCGGGCGGCCTGTTCCAGTACCACGTGTGCGTTACTGCCGCCCAGCCCGAACGAGCTCACCCCGGCCAGCCGGCTGCCGCCGTGCGGCCAGGGCCGCAGCGTCCGTGGCACGGTGAACGGCCCAGTCCCGAGACCGAGTTCCGGGTGGGGCTCACGGAACTGCACGTGGGCGGGGACGCTGCCCTCGCCGACGGCGCGGACGGCTGCCACCAGTCCGGCGATGCCCGACGCCGCGTCCAGGTTGCCGATGTTGGCCTTGACGGTGCCGAGCGCGCAGGACCCGCCGGGTGACGCGCCGGCCGCCCGCCAGACCTGGCGCAGGGCGGCGAGCTCGATGGCGTCGCCGAGGACCGTGGCGCTGCCGTGCGCCTCCAGATAGCCGAGCTCGTGCGGGCTCACCTCGGCGCGGGCGAGTGCCTCGGCGACCACTGCGGCCTGCCCGTCCGCCCCCGGCGCCGCGAAACCGGCGCGGTGGGCGCCGTCGTTGTTCACCGCCCAGCCGCGCAGCACGGCGTGCACGCGGTCGCGGTCGGGGTCGACATCGGCGTAGCGCTTGAGGACCACCGCGGCGGCACCGGTGCCGTACCCGGTGCCGGCGGCCGCCACGTCGAAGGCCCGGCACCGCCCGTCCGGTGAGACCAGCCCCTCGGGCGTGTGCCGGTGGCGCGGCAGCGAGACGCTCGCACCGCCGGCGAGGGCGAGGTCGCAGCCGTAGTCGAGGAGGCTCTGCGCGGCGACGCAGACGGCCGTGAGCGAGCTGGAGCACGCGGTCTGGACGGCCATCGCCGGCCCGCGCAGGCCGAGCCGGTATGCCACCTGCGCGGGCAGGTAGTCGGCGCCGGGCCGGGTGGCGAGCTGCGCCTCCCAGTCGTCCGGGCCGCCGCCCGAGGCCGCGGGGTTGCCGAGCAGGTGGAAGAGGAAGTACCGGTTGGTGGAGATGCCGGTGAAGACCCCGACATCGCCGTCGTGCCGCCGCGGATCGCAACCGGCGTCCTCCAGCGCCTCCCACGCCGATTCGAGGAACAACCGGTGCTGCGGGTCGAGCAGCGCGGCGTCATGGGCGTCGAAGCCGAACAGTTCCGCGTCGAACCCGGCGATGCCGTCGAGCACCCCGCCGGGCAGCACCCCGCCGGATCGCACCAGCGCCGGGTCGTCCAGCAGCCCCGGGCCGACGCCGAGTTGCCGCAGCTCCGCCTCGGTGTAGTCGTGGACGGCGTCGACGCCGTCGCGCAGCAGCCGCCAGAGTTCCGGCACGCTGTCCGCGCCGGGGAACCGGCCGGCGAGGCCGACGACGGCGACGCGGTCGTCGTACGCGCTCACCTCCGCCCCTTCCCTTCGCGGCGGGCCCGGCGCGCGGCCCGTTCGGTGACCCGACGCAGACCGGGCGCAGCGGTGGGAGCGGCGTCGCCGTCGAGGTGGCGGGCCAGCGCGGCGACGGTCGGATGCCGGTACATGTCCAGCAGCGGCACCGGTACACCGAGGCTGTCCCGCAGCAACAGCTGCACATCGGCCAGCAGAAGCGAATTGCCGCCCAGGTCGAAGAAGTTGGCGTCGGTGACGACAGCCGGTGCCTTGAGGACCGTGCACCACGCCCGGGCTATCGCCTCTTCGGTGGCGGTACGCGGGCCCGGGCCCTGTCCCACGGGCAGGGGCGCCTGCGGAGCGGGCAGTGCCCGGGTGTCCACCTTCCCGGTGCTGGTCAGCGGCAGAGCGTCGAGGACGGTCAGCAGGCGCGGCACCAGATGCTCCGGCACCTGGGCCGACAACCGGCGGCGCAGCTCCCCGGAGTCGAGCCGGGTGCCTGCGACGGGCTGCACATGACCCAGCAGTTCCGTGCGGCCGGTGTCGTCGGGCCGGGCGACCGCCACCGCCCGCAGCACGCCGGGCAGTGCCGCGAGGTGGTACTCGACCTCGCCGAGTTCGACGCGGATGCCGCGGATCTTCACCTGGCGGTCCAGTCTGCCCAGATACGCCAGCCTGCCGTCCGGCAGCCGGCGCCCCAGATCGCCGGTGCGGTAGCTCGACATGCCGCGTCCGGTGCCGCCGTCGCGGCCGAACCGGACGGCGGTCAGCTCAGGCGCCTGCCAGTAGCCCGGTGCGACGTACGGGCTGTGGATGACGATCTCCCCCTCGTCGGCCGACGGGTCGCCCCCGGGGCCGAGGAGCGAGACGGAGTACCCGGCCAGCGGGTAGCCGATGGGCAGGACGTCGTGCTCCAGCGGGGCGTCCGGCGGCAGGTGGTCCTGAACGGCGAAGCTGGCCTCGGTGGCCCCGTACCCGTTGACGAACACGCAGTCCGGCGCGAAGTGCTCGCGGCACCGCAACGCGTCGTGCCGGGTCACGGTTTCGCCGCCGAGCACCACCGCGCGGACCGTGTCCAGGCGCCGCCCCCCGAGCGCGTCGACCAGGTAGCGGTACACCGTCGGTGTGGAGTGGAAGACCGTCACCCCCCGGTCGGCCAGGGCGTGTGCGAGGTGGGCCGGGCCGTGCCGCCGCACGTCCACGACGACGACGGCCGCCCCGGCGAGCAGTGCCGCGAAGGTGTCGGTCACCGCCATGTCGAAACTGAAGGAGGACACCACGCTCAGACGGTCCGCAGGCGTGATGCGGAAGTTCCCGATGTGGTTGGCGATTCCGTGCAGCACGTTGCGGTGCGTCTGCGGCACGCCCTTCGGCCGGCCCGTGGAACCGGAGGTGCAGAGCAGATAGGCCAGGTCGTCGGTACGGGCCGGCTGCTCGGCGGGACGGACGTCCGGCCCGCCGGGACCGGCCGACCCCGGCGGCGGCACCACGCGCAGCGGTTCGGCCCGCAGCCGGTCCACCGGGCCGGCCCCGTCGGCGATCACGATGTCGATGCCGGCGAGGTCGACGAGCTGTGCCAGGCGAGGCACGGGATGGGCCGGGTCCAGCGGTACGTAGCAGCCGCCGGCGAACAGGACGCCCAGAATCGCGGCCACGGTCTCCGGCGAGTGCTCCAGCAGGATGCCGACTCGATCACCGTGCCGGACGCCGGCGTCCCGGAGTGCGGCCGCCGTCCGGTTCGCCGCGTCCGCCAGCATGCGGTACGTCCACGGCTCGCCCTCGCCGAGCACCGCCACGGCGTCGGGCCGCTGGGCGGCCTGTGCCGCGAAGGCGGCCGGGATCGTCCCATGGCCGGCGAGAGGCCGGTATCCGGTCTGCCGCCGGTGCCGGTCGGCGAAGGGCACCGGCGGCAGACCGTCCGGTTCCGGAGGGATCGGACGGTCGTGCGGAGTTCCTGCGGTCACGTGGCCCCACCGTTCTCTTCCGGTACGGCGGACGGCCCCGCCGGTGTGCGGCGCAGGCGCTCGCGCAGCGCGAGCAGCCGGCGACAGACGTCCGGGGTCCGCTCGGCCGTGAACTCCTCCGGCTCCCAGCCCGGTTCGGCCTCCGCCAACGCGGCCGCCGCGGCCGGGGCGAACCTGACCCGCCCGCCCTCGACGACGATCCCGTCGGCCTGCGACCACCGCTGGTTGGCGGCCACCGCCTCGGCCCGGCTCAGTCCGACCGGCAGACGCAGGGTAAGACGGCCGCCGCTGATCCTCACCGGGTAGCCGCCGGGCAGCCCGGTCACGCCCGGCAGGCTGGTGTCCAGCTCCGAGCCGCTCGCCAGCGCGTCGATCAGCATCGCCCCCGCCTGTCCGGTCACCTGGTTGAGGGCCGGCCGGTCGCAGGCACGCTGGCCGGCCAGCGCCGCGGTGACCCCGTCCAGCGGCTCGTCGTCCAGCCAGCCGAGGGCCTCGCCCGCCGGGCCCGGCGGGTTCAGGTGCACATGGTGGCCGACCACCCGCAGCCGGCGCTGGTCGGGCAGGCCGAGCCGGGCCTGCAGACTCGCGGCCAGCAGCGCGACGTTGCCGATGCCGCACAGCACCGGAACCCGCAGTGCGGCCAGCACCGGGTTGACCGCGTCCGGGAAACAGGCGTTGACGAACCAGGAGCCGCAGTCGGCCGCCGCCCGGCCGGCCACCACGGCGAGATCCGCCTGCAGCGGGAGGGTCATACCGAATCCACCGCGCGCGAGGAGGGCAGTCCAGGCGGAGGGCGCCCCGCGGCGCTCCCACGGCGACTGGTGGGAAGCGCACAACAGCACACCGTCCGGCGCCTCCTGACGGATCACCTCGGACAGCGCGGCCCGCATGTCCGGCCCGGTCGTCCGCGACCGGAAGCGCACGGCGCGACCGGCCAGCGCGGCACGCGTGTCGGCCAGAGCGCACAGTTGGCCGACGCTCTCCCCTCGGGCTGCCACGACCACCTGCAGCGGCGGGCCGGCCGCTGTCGCCAAGGCGGCGCAGACGGAGGCGGCCAGAGAACCGCTGCCGATCACCACGACCGTCGGCACCGCCGTCATCGCACCGGGGCCCGTCCGTGCGGTCTCGCGGTCGCGAAAGCGATCTTCGGTATCGGCACCGCTGGATAGTAACGCCTCACCGGCAGCGCCGGAGGCCGGTGCGGCAAGGTATTCGAACACTTCCCAAGCACCGACGTCGTGGTTAGCATGCCCACTCAGTGCGAGATCAACTAAGCCTGCTCCGACCGGTGTTCCTGCCGGCGGTGTGGTGTCGGCGGCGAACCAACGGACACCTGAGGGCGTTTTCCGGGGGGAGCTGGGTTGAGGGTGTCGCCGATGTCCGCGCCGGCCGTGTACGGCACGGGCCAGGAGCCGGTCGGGCTGGCCGACCTGCCCGGGACCCGCTGGCAGGTGTGGCGCGACGCCGTCCTGCGCTCCACCGGGTTCCCCGCGGAGGGCCTGCGCGTGTTCGCCTCGGCCGCCGCCGCCTCGGCCGCCGAGGCCCGTCTCGCCGGAGACATCGACGAGGCCGGCTATCGCGCAGCCTTCGGGGAGGCCGCCGCGGTCATCGGCGCCCGGCTGTACGAGATAGCGGGCGACCCACTCTTCCGCGAGGCGATCACCTGGCAGAACCCCGGTGTGCTGGCGTCCCTGGACGGGCTGCGCGCGGCCGGCCCCGACGCCCCGCCGGACCGCAAGACCCGCCGTCGGCAGGCGGTGGTGGCCCGCTACTGGCAGCGCTACTGCGCCAAGAACGACACCATCGGCTTCTTCGGCCCGGTGTGCTGGGTCCGGCTGACCGACGACGACGCTGTGGTGACGGCCCGTCCGGGACCCGGCCTGGTGACCGGGCGGCAGGTGTACTTCGAGTGGTGGGCCCTGGCGGCGTTCGCGGACCGGATGGCCTCCGATCCGCGCTTCCGGCCGCACCTGCCCGTGGCACTGCAGCCCCAACTCTCGGTACGGAAAGGGATGTTGCACCGTCCCGTGGCCCCGTCCGTGGAGCTCACCCCCGCCGAGGCGGCACTGCTCGGCCTGCTCACCGGGCCGCGCACGGCCGCCGGGCTGGTGGCCGAGCTCGTCGCGGACAGCGGCAACCCCGTCCGCCGCAGCGCGGACGGGTTCATGCTGCTGGAGCGCCTCACCGAGCGCGGCGTGCTGCGCTGGGGCATCGACCTGCCGCTGAACCTCACCGCCGAACCGACCCTGCACGCGGCCATCGACGCGATCGGTGATTTGGCCGCCCGCGAGGACGCCCGCGAGGAATTCGGCCGGCTGGACGCCGCCCGCTCCGCGGTGGCCGCCGCGGCAGGCGACCCGGCCGCCCTGCACGCCGCGACGGTCCGGCTGGACGAGGTGTTCACCGAGCTGACCGGGCTCGACAGCCGTCGCAGGGCAGGGCAGACGTACGCCGGACGCACGCTGTGCCACGAGGACTCCGTGCGCGACCTGGAGCTGTCGTTCGGCCGGCCGCTGCTCGAGGAGCTGGCGCCCGCACTCGACGTGCTGCTCACGGCCGCGCGCTGGCTCAGCCACGCCCTGGCGTCGGCGTACCGGCAGGCGCTGCGGGAGGTCCACGCCGACCTGTGCGCCGACCTCGGCACCCATGAGGTGCCGCTGGGTGATCTGCGCTATCTCGCCCACGGCTTGTTCTTCGGCGCCGGCCGACGGCCGGTCGACGACGTCGTGGCCGCCTTCGCCGAACGGTGGGCCGAGCTGACGGGCGGGACGGAACCGGCACCGGGCACCCGCCGGGTGCGGCTGCGCTCCGCGGAGCTGTCCGCCCGGGCCGCCGAGCTGTTCGACGCGCCGGGGCCCGGCTGGTCCACCGCCCGTATCCACAGCCCGGACCTGCAGATCGCCGCGCCCAGTCTGGAGAAGCTGGCCGCCGGCGACTACACGGTGGTGCTCGGCGAGCTGCACGCGGCGTATCTGACGCTGTGCACCGGCGTGTTCAGCCGGGCCCACCCCCGGCCCGGCGCCCTGCGGTCCGCGATCGACCGGGATCTCGGGACGGACCGGGTGCAGCTGCTGCTGCCGGAGGACTTCCCCCGGATGACCGCCCGGGTCGCCGACCTGCTGTGGTCGCCGGACAACTGGCAGCTCGGTTTCGTACCGGCGCCCGGCGCCGAGCACTCCCGGCTGCTGCCGGTCACCGCGCTGACGGTGACCGAGCGGGACGACGACCTGGTGGCGCGGCACGCCGACGGGCAGGAGTGGCCGCTGCTCGAGCTGTTCGCCGACTTCCTGTCCATGCACACGGCGGACGCGTTCAAGCTGGTCGCGGCCGGCCCGCACACCCCCCGGGTGTCGATCGACCGGCTCGTCGTGGAGCGCGAGACCTGGCGCAGCACGGCCGGGGCGACCGGCCTGGCCACGGCCAAGGGCTATGCCGAGCGGTATCTCGCGGCCCGGCGCTGGGCGTCCGAACTCGGTCTACCGGACCGGGTGTTCATCCGCCTCGGCACCGAACTCAAACCCACGTACGCGGACCTGACCAGCCCGCCGCTGGTGTACTCGCTCGCGTCCATGGTGCGCCGCGCCTGTCTGGACGCAGGGCCCGACGTCGAGGTGGTGGTCACGGAGGTGCTGCCGCTCCCCGAGGACACCTGGGTGCCGGATGCCGCCGGCCGCACCTATTACTCGGAGCTGCGCGTGCAGGTCCGCGATCCGCTGGTGCCGCCGCACGCCACTGGGAGCGCCGATGACTGAGGCCGTGCCCGAACCCTGGGGCAGAGGAGAGTTGCTCGCGGCGGACGCGCCGACCGTGCCGCGGGCCGTCCTGGCGGCGGCGCGGCGGCGCCCCGGCGCGATCGCCGTGCGGCAGGGCCGTCGTGCGGTGACCTACGCCGAACTGGCGGCCTCGGCCACCGGGCTCGCTCACACGCTGCGTGACCTCGGCGTCAGCCCGGAGACCACGGTCGGTGTGTGCGGCCGGCGCCGGCCGCACACGATCGCGGCGATGCTGGGCGTCATGCTCGCGGGCGGCGCCTACGTACCGCTGGACCCGGCGCACCCCCGCGACCGGCTGCTGGCTGTCCTCGACGACGCCGGTGCGGAGTTCGCGGTCGTCGACGCCGACGGCCGCGCCCTGCTCGCCGACGCGGCGCCGGACCGGCTGTTCGTGTCCGCCCCGACCGGCGGCCCGGCGGCTCCGGACCAGCCGGTCCCGGACGCCCTGACTCCGGACCACCCCGCGTACGTCATGTACACCTCCGGCTCGACCGGCGCCCCGAAGGGCGTGGTCGTCACCCATCGCAGCGTGACGGCGTTCCTGACGGCCTCCGCACACCGATTCGGGATCGGTGCGGACACGATCGCCCTGGCCACCGCGTCGTTCGGCTTCGACGTGAGCGTGCTGGAGGTCTTCACCACGCTGGCCGCCGGCGGCACCGTCGCCCTGGTCCCGGAGGCCGACCGCGGTTCACCGGAGCGCCTCGGCCGCTTCGCCGCAGCCCACCACGTCACCTGGGCCACCCCGCCGGTGTCGATGCTGCCGCTGCTGGACCCGGCCGATTTCGCCGCGCTACGGGTGCTCGTGGCCACCGCCGAACCGGTGGCGCCCGATCAGGTACGGCGCTGGGCGGGCACCGCCGAGGCGCCGAGACTGCGCTTCATCAACGCCTACGGTCCGACGGAGACCACCGTCGAGGCCACCGCGTACGACGCCGTCGGCGACTGGGCCCGGCCGGTGCCGATGGGCCGCCCGCTGCCGAACCTGCGCGTGTACGTGGTGGACGCGGCGCTGTGCCGGGTGCCCGTCGGTGTGGCGGGCGAGCTGCTGATCGGGGGCGCCGGGGCGGCCCGCGGATACCTCGGACGGCCGGGCCTGACCGCGCAGCGGTTCGTCGCCGACCCGTTCTCCGGGTCGGGCGGGCGGCTGTACCGCACCGGAGACCTGGCGGCCTGGGAGCCGGACGGATCCCTGCGCTACCTCGGCCGCGCCGACCGGCAGCTCAAGGTCCGCGGTCACCGGGTCGAGCCGGGGGAAGTGGAGACCGCTCTGGCCGGCCACCCCGGGGTCCGCCAGGCGGTCGTCGACCTGGTCCCGACCGCGGCGGGGCCCCTGCTGACGGCGTTTCTGACACCCGCGCGGGCGCCGGCGGACGCGGTCCTGCGCGAGCACTGCACCCGGCTGCTGCCGGCAGCCATGGTGCCCGCGCGTTTCGTCCGGCTCGACGCGCTGCCGCGCAACGCGTCCGGCAAGACCGACCGGGCGGCGCTGCACGAGCTGGCGACGCCGGCCACCGCGGAACCCGGCGGCGGCTGGCGGCCGGACGGCGAGGAGGCGGCCGTGGTGGCCCGGGCCTGGGCCGACGTACTGGGCGTGCCGGTGCGCTCCGGCGACGACACCTTCTTCGACGCCGGCGGCCACTCCCTGAGCGCGATGCGGCTGGTCGCCCGGCTGCGGGCCGACCTGGACCGGGACGTACGGATCGAGGACGTCCTGCGCGGCCGTACGGTCGACGGCATCGCCGCCGCCCTGGCCGCCGCCGCGCCGGCCGGCCCGGAACCGGCGCGCGGCAGCCCGCCGGCGCTGTCGGCGGCGCAGCGCCGGCTGTGGTTCCTCGACCAGCTCACGGCGCAGACCGGCGCCTACAACATCGCGCTGGCGCAACGGCTTCACGGCCCGCTGGACCCGGCGCTGCTCCGGTCCGCCCTGGCCGAGGTCGCCCGTCGGCACGAGGTGCTGCGCTGGCGGATACCGACCGTCGACGGCGCACCGACCGTGCTGATCGACCCGCCCGGCGACATCCCCCTGCCGGTCACCGACCTGACGACGCTGCCGTCGGCCGAGCGGGCCGGCGCCCTGGCCACGCAGCTCACGCAGGCCGCCGGCGCCCGCTTCGACCTGGCCGCCGACCGGCTCTGGCGGGCCCGTCTGCTCCGGGTCGGCGTGAACGAGCACGTGCTGGCGGTCACCGCCCACCACGCCGTCTTCGACGGGTGGTCACAGGGCCTGTTCCTGCACGACCTGGGCACGGCGTACGCGCGCCGCGCGGCACCGCTGCCCCCCTCGGCCGCCTCGTTCGCCGACTACGTGGCCTGGCGGACGGACCGGGCGAACCGCCGCGCCGACACCGATCTGCGCTGGTGGCTGGACCACCTCGACGGCGTGCCGCCCGTACTGGAACTGCCCGGCGACCACCCCCGCCCGGCCGAGCAGACCTTCCTGGGCGGTCGCGTGGAGACGCTCCTCGGAGCGGAGACCACCGCGGCGGTGCACGCGCTGGCCCGTGGCTGCGGGGCGACGCCGTCGGCGGTGCTGCTGGCCGTGCTCGGCCAGCTCGCCGGACGGCTCGCCGGGCGCGACGACCTGGTCATCGGCACACCCGCGGTGGACCGCCGGCACCCCGCGTTCCTGGATCTCGTGGGCTTCTTCGTCGAGGTGGTGCCGCTGCGGCTGCACCCGGCCGTCGGCCGGAGCTTCCGGGCGCAGGTACGGGACACCCGGGACGAGCTGCTCGACGCCCTGGCCCACCCCGAGGCACCCGTCGAGCGCCTGGTGGAGGCGCTGCGACTGCCCCGCGACGCGTCCCGCCAGCCGCTGGTCCAGGTGCTGTTCAACGCCTACAACTTCCCGCAGCCGCAGCTCGAACTGCCCGGACTGGACGTCACGGCGGAGCCCGTACCCGTGCCCGGGGCTCCGTTCGACCTGACCGTCTACGCCACCGAGGCCGACGGACGCTACCGGATCGAACTCGTCCACAACACCGATCGCTTCACGACCGCCCGCGCCGAACGGCTCCTCGCCGCCTACGCACACCTGCTGGACGGTTTCCTCGACGCGCCGGACCGCCCGGCCGGGGACATCGGCCTCGGCCCGTACGCCGATCTGAGAGAGGGAACGACCGCCGGGCCCGCGCCGGCCGTGCCGCCGGTCCTCCCCACGCTCCCGGCCCCCGGCGGCGGCACCGAGGCGGCTGTCCTGGCCGTCTGGCGGCAGGTCCTGGAGCGTGACGACATCAAGGCCACCGACAACTTCTTCGACGTCGGCGGAACGTCACTGCTGCTCGTCACGGTGCGGCAGCGACTCGATGACGCGCTCGGCCGGTCCCTGAGGGTCGTGGACCTGTTCCACCACCCGAACGTCCGCGCGCTCGCCGCCCATCTCGACGGGTCCGCACCGGCAGCCGGTGCGGACCGCGGCACCGACCGAGGCCTGGCACGCCGCCGTCGCGCCCCGGCCCGCGCCGCCCGGCGACGCGGGCCGAACTGAACAGCACCGCCCGGCTTCCGGACTCGGAGAGGCAAAAATGACGACCCCGCAGGACACCCCCGGCGGCGATGGCGACGCCGAACCGATCGCGATCGTGGGAATGGCGTGCCGTCTGCCCGGCGCGGCCGACGTCGACGCCCTGTGGCGCAACCTGGTCGACGGCGTGGTGTCGACCCGCACCGTGCCGCGCGCCGAACTGCTCGCCGCGGGAGTGTCTCCCGCGGCGGTCGACGACCCGTCGTACGTGCCGGTGGTGTCCTCCCTGGACCACCCCGAGTCGTTCGACCACGGCTACTTCGGCATGACCCGCCGCGAGGCGGAGCTGGCCGATCCGCAGATCCGGCTCTTCCTCGAACTGGCGGACACCGCGTTGCAGCACGGTGGTTACGACGCCACACGCTTCGACGGGGACATCGGCGTCTACGGCGGGGTCGGTCCCACCCGGTACTACTGGCGGCATCTCGGCGCCAACCGCGCCGTGAGCGACGCCCTGGACGGCTCGATGGCCCTGTCCAACGCCAACCTGGCCGACTACGTCACGACCACCACCTCGTACCACCTCGACCTGCGCGGACCGAGCGTCAGCGTGCACACGGCCTGCTCCACCTCGCTGGTCGCCGTGCACACCGCCTGCGAGTCGCTGAGGGGCGGCGAATGCGACCTGGCCCTGGCCGGAGGCGCGTCCATCGAGCTGCCGCTCGGCCGCGGCTACTCGCACGTCGAGGGCGGGGTGGAGTCCGCCGACGGCCGCTGTCGTCCGTTCGACGCCGGCGCGACGGGCACCGTGTGGGCCTCCGGAGGCGCCATGGTGCTGCTCAAGCGGTTGTCCGACGCTCTGGCCGACGGCGATCACGTGCACGCGGTGATCCGCGGCAGCGCGATCAACAACGACGGCGCAGGCAAGGTGGGCTTCACCGCGCCCAGCGTGGCAGGACAGGCCGCCGTGGTGTCGACGGCTCTGTCCGTGGCCGGGGTCGACCCCCGGTCGGTGAGTTACGTCGAGGCGCACGGCACGGCCACCCGCCTCGGCGACCCGATCGAGGTGACGGCGCTGTCGCAGGCGTACGGCCGGCAGGCCGGCGACCGGGGCTGGTGCGGCCTGGGCTCGCTCAAGTCCAACATGGGCCACCTGAGCCAGGCCGCCGGGGCCGCCGGGCTCATCAAGGCGGCGCTGGCCCTGCGCCACCGGATGATCCCGCCCAGCGTCGGCTACGAAACACCCAACCCCGCCATCGACTTCCGCACCGGTCCGTTCTACGTCAACGCCACGCTGGCCAAGTGGGAGACCGGTGACACGCCGCGCCGGGCCGGTGTCAGCTCGTTCGGCATCGGCGGCACCAATGCGCACATCATCCTCGAGGAGGCGCCGAGTCCGGCCGCCACCCGGACGGAGCGGTCCGCGCACCTGCTGCAGCTGTCCGCGCGTACCCCCGAGGCCCTGGCCACTGCCGTGGACGAACTCGCCGCGCACCTGGCCGACCGTTCCGAACCGGCCATCGCGGACGTGGCGCACACCCTGCGGGTCGGCCGGCGCGAGCACCGGCACCGTACGGCCGTCGTCGCCACCGACAGCACGGCGGCGGTGGCCGCGCTCAGGGCGGCCAAGCGCCGGCCGACCGGCGAGGCCGCACCGGAACGCCCCCGGCTGGCCTGGCTCTTCTCCGGCCAGGGCGCCCAGTACGCCGGTATGGGCGCGGCGCTCTACCGCACCGAGTCCGTCTTCCGCGACACCGTCGACACCTGCGCCGAACTCCTCACCCCTGAACTGGGCCTGGACCTGAGGCGGGTGCTGTTCGCCGACGGCAGCGGTCCGGACACCGAGGTCGCGCGGACCGAACGGGAGACCGCCGAGCAGCAGTTGCGCCGCACCGTGTACACCCAGCCGGCGCTGTTCACGATCGAGTACGCGCTGGCCCAGCTCTGGCGCTCGTGGGGCCACACCCCCGACGCGATGGTCGGCCACTCCATCGGCGAGTACGTCGCCGCCACTCTCGCCGGGGTGTTCGACCTCCCCGACGCGCTGCGCCTGGTCGCGCTGCGCGGGCGGCTGATGGACGCCCTGCCGGCCGGCGCGATGATCGCCGTACAGCGGGCGGCCGAGCAGGTGGCACCGCGGCTGCCCGCCGGACTGTCGGTGGCCACCGTGAACGGGCCGGACGTGTGCGTGGTGGCCGGCCCCGTCGGCGCGGTCGCCGAGTTCGCCGCGGAACTGAAGGCCGACGGCGTCCGCAGCCGCGAGCTGCGCACCTCGCACGCCTTCCACTCGGCGATGACGGACCCGATCCTCGCCGAGTTCACCGCCGCCGTGGCCGCGGTACCCCGGCAGGCCCCGCGACTGTCCTTCCTGTCCAACGTCACCGGCACCTGGTTCACCGCACAGGACGCCGCGGACCCGGCGTACTGGGCGCGGCACCTGCGCGGCACCGTCCGCTTCGGGGACTGCGTCGGCACCCTGCTGACCGACGGCGAATGGGCATTCGTGGAGTGCGGCCCGGGACGGCAGCTCGCCGGACTGGTGCGGATGCAGACCGGACGCGACGCGCTGGTGCTGCCCAGTCTGCCCGGACCGACCGAGTCCGCCGACGACCCGACCGTCTGCTACACCGCCGCCGGCACGCTGTGGACCCGCGGATTCCCGCTGGACCCGGAGACGTTCGGGCAGCGGGCGGCCCGGATGCCGCTGCCGGTCTACCCGTACGAAAGGGTCCGCTGCTGGATCGAGCCGGACCCGCCGGGGGCCGCGCCCGCGAAGACCGGGGACACCGCCGGCGCGGGCGCCGACGACCAGGTCCCGGCCGACCCGGCCGAGTGGTTCCAGGTGCCGGTGTGGCGGCAGCTGGCCCCCACCCCCACGGCCCGGCCGGCCCCGGCTTGCGTGCTCTTCGACTTTGGGGACGGCACGGACGGCCTGTCCGCCGCGCTGTCCCGGACCGGGACGGCGGTGACCCGGGTGCGCCCCGGCAGCGGCTACGCCCGCGACGGTGCCGGCGTCCACACCGTGCGCCCCACCGAGCCGGACGACTACCTCACCCTGGTGCGGACCCTGCTGGCCGACGGGGTCCTCACCGAAGGCGTACGGGTCGTACACGCCTGGGCACTGGCTCCCGGGACCGGCGAGGACCGCGTCGCGGCCGCCTGGTCGGCCCAGGAGCACGGTTACTTCAGCCTCCTCTGCCTGGCCAGGGCCCTGGCCGCCGAGGCCGCCGACGTCCCCGTGCACCTCGATGTGGTCACCGCCGGGGTGCACGACGTCGTCGGGGGCGACGCGCGGCGCCCCGAGCACGCGACCGTGGCCGGGGCGGTGCTCGCCGTCAACCGGGAGCTGTCCGCCGTCACCGCCCGCCACCTCGACCTCGACACCGAACAGGCCCGTACCGGCCACGCCGCGGACCGGCTGGTCGCCGCGCTGTGGCGCGATCCCGGCGGTGACCGGGACCGGCCGTTGGCGCTGCGCGGCGGCCGGCTCTGGGTACGCGGCTTCGACCGGGTGCCGCTGCCGGACGGCGGGGCCGGCCCGTGGCATGCCGGCGGCGTCTACCTGGTCACCGGCGGCTACGACGGCCTCGGGCTGGCGGTGGCGGAGGACCTGGCCCGCCGCTTCCGGGCACGGCTGGTCCTGCTCGGCCGCTCCGGACTCCCGCCGCGGGACCGGTGGTCCGCGCTGCGCGGCACCTCCGGCCGCGCCGGCGCCGCGGTCGCTGCCGTGGAGCGGATGGAGGCCGCGGGCGGGGAGGTGCTGCCGGTGACCGCCGACGTGTGCGATCCGGCCGCCCTGCGACGGGTCCGCGAAGAGATCCTGGCCCGGTTCGGGCGGCTGGACGGCATCATTCACTCGGCGGGCCTGCCGGGCGACGGCATGCTCGAGGTCAAGACGCTCGACGCCGCACGCGCGGTGCTCGCCCCGAAACTGGCCGGACCACCGGCCCTGCAGGCCGCGTTCGGGGACCTCCCCCTGGACACGGTGGTCCTGTTCTCCTCGGTGTCCTCGGTGGTCGGCGGCATCGGCGACACGGACTACACCGGCGCCAACGCCTTCCTGGACGCCTACGCCGCCTCGGCGCACGGCTGGTCGGCCCCCGTGCTGTCGCTGGGCTGGGGCGCCTGGGCCCGGATCGGGATGGCCGCCCGCTCCACCGCACGCGATCGCCCGGGCGCACCGGCCGTCTCCGGCGGCGTGGCGATCCCCGCCGCCGCGGCACCAGGCCGGACCGGAGCCGTACCGATCGCGCACCCGGTGCTGACCGAGCTGGTACCGGCCTCCGGCGGCGCCCCCGCGTACTGCCGCGGCACCGTCTCGGCCGAACAGCACTGGCTGCTCGACGAGCACCGCATCGGCGGGGTGCCCGTGGTGCCCGGCACCGGCCAGCTCGAACTCGTCCGCGCGGCGGTGACGGCCTGGCGGCCCGCGCCGGACGGGGAGAGCGAACTGGAGCTGTCCGAAATCGCGTTCACCGAGCCGATCACCGCCGCCGACGGCACGCGGACGGAGGTCCGCGTCGCACTGCGGCCGGACGCCGACGGGGCGGAGTTCACCGTGTCGAGCGTGCGCGACGACACCGTGCGCACCCACACCCGCGGCCACGCCGCGTGGGTCCGGCCGGACGGTGCCGCGGCGACGGTCGACCTCGCGGCGGTCCGCCGGCGGTGCGCCGAGTCGGCGGCGGAGGCCGAGCGCTTCGACGAGCAGCTCGACGGCAACCCTGTCCTGACGTTCGGGCCGCGCTGGCGATGCCTTCGCGAGGCATGGATCGGCGCCGACGAGGAACTCGTCCGCCTGGTCCCGGCCGAGGCGGACGGCGCCGACTGGCCGCTGCATCCCGCGCTGCTGGACGTGGCGACCATGCCGGTCGGGCCGGGCGGCAGCGGTACCCGGCTGCCGATCGGCTACGGCCGCGTGCGCATCCACGCCCCGCTCGACTCCGCGGTGTGGGTGCACCGGTGGCGCGACGGCGCGCACGACGACACCGCCGCGGTCCTCTCCTGGGACTTCGCCGTCACCGATGACGGCGGACGGCCGCTCGTCACGGTCGCCGACTTCATGCTGCGCGCCGTCGAACCGGACGCGATACGCGCGACGGTCGCCGCGACGCCGGAACCCGCGGCGCCGGACGCCGAGCCCGCGGACCCCTGGGCGATCATGCCCGCCGACGGTCTGGAAGCGCTCCACCGGGTGGTGGCTGCGGCGCCGGCGGCACACGTGCTGATCACCCCGGGGCGGTACGACGCCATGCTGCGCGGCAGTGCCGAGCGGGCCGACCGGGCCCTGGCCGTGCTGCGCGGCGAGACCCCCGAACCGGTCGTCGCCGGACCGTCCGGCCCGGGCATGACCGACGGCGACGACCTGACGGCCACCGTCGCCAGGGTCTGGTCGGCGGTCCTCGGCGAGGAGGACATCGCCGAGGACGACGACTTCTTCGAGCTGGGCGGGAATTCGCTCGTGGCCGTGCAACTGGTCGCGCAGGTCCGCAAGGCCACCGGCGTACGGTTGCCGATGCGGGCGCTGTTCGACGCCCCCACGGTCGCGGGCATGGCCGCACGCATCGCCGAGGTGGGGCTGTCACAGCCGGAGCCGGTGACGCCGCCGGCTCGCTCCGCTCCGGAGGCCACGACGATTCCGGTCCTCCCCCGCCCGCGCCCGCACTGAACGGGAGCGGGCCGGGCGGCCCGGCGGTCAGGGCCGGGTGCCGGGCGGCTCCGGATCGATGATCTGGAGCCGCAGCTCGGAGGAGTACCGCCGGCCCTGCCCATCGGCCAGCCAGGCGTGCTCGGCCGTGGGCAGCGCCTCGGTGACGATCACCTCCACGTCGTCGCCGCCCTTCGCCCGGGCCCCGCGCAGCATGGTGCAGAGCAGGCGCACGTACACCGGGCTGGTGAAGTCGACGAACTGCGGCTTGATGTCGGTGGCGACCCGGACGTAGACCTGCTCGGGTATGTCCGCGTCCCGCCGCCAGCGGCGGGCCGCCGTGTACCGCTGCTGCTCGCCGGTGACGTCGGCCAGCCCGCCGGCGCCGACTGTGGACCGCCAGGTGCGGCGGACGAGCACGAGGTCGTCCACCGTGATCCGCGGCGTGTGGCCGTCGGTGCCGGCCAGCTTCCAGGTGTCGAACGCCTGCAGGCCCAGCATGTTCGCGAAGACCTCGAGGATCGGCCACCGCCGGCCGTCCTCCGCCCGGGCGACGAGCCCGTCCGGTACGTCCGCGACGGTCAGGGCAGTGACCGGTACGAGCCGGTCGGGGTCCGCCCCCGGGGCCGGGACGAAGCCCAGTTCCACATCGTGCGGTCCGTGCATCCAGTAGGCGTTGCGGGAGCAGTGCCGCGGCCAGTCGTGCGGCAGCAGCAGACGGACCCGGCTGTCCGGCAGGTCGGCGGCCAGGGCGTCGCGCAGCACCTGCGGGTCGGGGTGCCCGAGCGCGAAGAACTGTGTGTCGAACGCGGCGGAGGCGATGTGCAGCTCACCGAGCACGAGGGTGTAGTCGCCGCGGGCCAGCGCCTCGGCGTCGGTGGCGCACAGGTGCACGTCCGGGCTGTGCACCCGTGCCTCGGACCAGCCCGGCCGCTCGGCGGGGAACGCCTCGGCGACGCGGGCGCCGAGCTCCTCGGCGGTGAAGCGCAGTTCGGCGGTGCCGGGGTCGGCATCCTCCAGGCCGAACACCGCCGTCCACCGGCTCAGGAAGTCGGCGACCACCGGGTCCGCCGGCCGCTCGTCGCCGAAGACCAGCGCCTGGGCCATGAACCACAGCTCCCGCAGCGGCACCTCCGCACCGCCGGCGTCGGCGGCCAGCTCGCGGTACAGCTCGGTGAGCGCCGCCGTGTACGCCGCCGCGATCCGGGCCGACAGCCAGCGCGCCGACTGCAGCAGCGGCGCCAGGCCGGCGAGCCGGGCCAGCACGTCCCCGCCGACGGTGACGTCCAGGTCGCGGACGCTGTCCAGGTAACACAGCGTGCGACCGGCGTACGTCTCGCCGGGCCGCCGCCGGGCGTCCTGGCCGGTGATGCCGGTGAACGTGTCCTCCAACACGGCCATGGCCCGGGCGAGTTCGTCCGGTCCGTCGGCGGCGGCCACCGCGTCGCGGGCGTCACTCAGCCGGTTCATCGTCCCCAGCGCCCACGCCCGGGCCCCGGCGTCGCCGATGCTGTCCAGCCGCTCGCGCAGCAGCCGTTCGGCGCCGAGGTCCATCGGCAGGTCGAAACCGAGCCGCAGGACCCCGGCGGCGGTGAGCTCGTCGAGCTGGGCGTACACGTCGGCCGGGCGGCGGAACGTGCCGGCCGCGGTCAGCTCGGCCGCGAGCTCGCCGGCCCGCCGGTGCCCGTCGCAGCGGGCCACCAGCTCGGCGGCGCCGGCCGGCAGGTCCTGCGCGGGCCGGTTCGGCCACACCAGTCGGCGGCCGTCGAGATGCAGCTGCGGCTGCCTGGCCACGGGCAGCCAGGGGCGCAGTCGTTCGTCGGCCGCGATGTGCGCCGCCAGCGCGTCGAGCGCCCACCACTCGAAGTGCACCGCTGTGTCCCGGACGAGCGCCGGCCCGTGCCGAAGGTCCAGCCGCGGACCGCCGTTGTCCACCGTCGACCAGCACATCGGGCCGAAGAAGCCGATCGTGTCGTTCTTCGTGCAGTACCGCTGCCAGTACTTGGCGACGATCTCCTCCCGGCGGCGGCGGCGTTCGTTCCGCCGCGCCCCGGGCCCGTCGCGCAGCACCCCGGCCACGGAGCTGAGCGCCCCGGGATTCTGCCAGGTGACCGCCTGGCGGAACAGCGGATCGGCGCACACGTCGTGGACGGCCCGGCCCAGTTCACTCATCGCGGCGGCGAACGCGGCGTCGACCCGGGCGGCTTCACCGGTACCTTCCAGGTACCGGTCCACGGTCCGGGCCAGCTCCGGGGCGCAGAACGCGGCGACGCCGTCGGCGGGAAACCCGGCGGAGCGCACCAGGGTGTGCCGCCACACGCTCCACGAGGTGCCGGGCAGGGGGACGAGATGATCGGACAAGGTGGTCACCGGCTCCCAATCAGTGGATGCTGCGGGTGAAACGACGGACGGCCCAGGCGGCCGAAAGACTCCCTACGAGGACCACGATCACCAGTGCCCGGACCACCGAGGGGTCGCTGTAGGTGCCGGCGAACAGCGCCCGGGACGCGACCACCGCGTGCTGCACCGGATTGAACTCGGCGGCCCGGCGCAGCCACTCGGGGGCATAGGCGACCGGGATGAGGATGCCGGACGTCAGCATCAGGGGCAGATTGATGATGTTGGCCAGGGCCGCGAGGGACATCTCCGACCGCACGACGGTCGCCAGCGCGTACGACAGCGAGGTTGCCGCCAGGGCCACGAACGCCATCAGTACGAAGGTCAGCAGCAGCGGTCCGATCCGCAGCGGGAAGCCGAACGGCACGGCGAGGGCCACCAGGACCGAGCCCTGGACGAGCAGCATGAAGATGTCCCGCGCGCACCGGCCCAGCAGCAGCGCCGTCCGGCTGACCGGCGTGACCCGCATCCGCTCCAGCAGTCCGGCGTGGATCTCGCTGACCAGGCCCACGCCGGCGAAGATGGTGCCGAACACGGCGGTCTCCACCAGGAGCCCGGGCAGGAACACCGAGTAGGACTGGTCGCGGGACATGCCCAGCGAGCGCTCCCACAGCGGTCCGAAGAGCACGACGAAGTACACGGGCGGGGCCAGCGCGACCAGAACCATGAGCGGTTCGCGCAGGCTCAGCCGCAAGGACCGGTTGAAGACGATCCAGATCTCCCGGGCCAAGGTGATCACTCCGGGCCCTCCTCGTCGGCCAGCGATCGGCCGGTGTGGGCCATGAAGACGTCGTCGAGGCTGGGCTGGTGCAGTTCGATGGCCACCGGTCCGGCGCCGGCCTCGTGCAGCGCGCCGAGCAGGCCGGGAATCGCCGTGGTGCCGTCGGGCACGTGCAGCCGGAGCCGGTGCCGACGGGTGTCGGCCTGCTGCAGGCCCGGTTCCCGCCCCAGCACCCCGGCGGCGGTCGCCGCGTCGGTCTCGCCGGCGAAGCGCAGGGTCACCACGTCGCCGCCGACGGCCCGCTTCAGCTCGGCCGGCGAGCCGACCGCGACGACAGTCCCGTGATCCATGACGGCCACCCGGTCGCACAGCGCGTCGGCCTCGTCCAGGTAATGCGTGGTGACGAAGATCGTGGTGCCGGCGGCGCGCTGCCGTCGCACCTCCTGCCACAGGTCGCTGCGGCTCGCCGGATCGAGCCCCGTGGTCGGTTCGTCGAGGAACAGCAGCACCGGTTCGTGCACGATGCCCAGGGCGATGTCCACCCGCCGCCGCTGGCCGCCGGAGTAGGTGCCGCACTGCCGGTCCGCGAAATCCGCCATGCCGAGCGCGTCGACGACCTCGGCCGCGCGGCGGGTGGCGGCCGCCTTCGACATGCCGTGCAGGCGCCCCTGCATCACCAGTTCCTCGCAGGCCGTGACCAGCCGCCAGGTGGCCGGGCCCTGTGCCACGTACCCGATCCGCCGGCGCACCCGGCGGGGGTGCCGGCGCAGGTCTGCGCCGGCCACCGTGGCCTCGCCGCCGTCCGGTGGCAGCAGCGTGGTCAGCATCCGCATCAGGGTCGACTTGCCGGCCCCGTTCGGGCCCAGGAAGCCGAATATCTCCCCCTCGGCGACGTCCAGGTCGAGGTCGCGTACCGCCGGAACGCTGACCTTGCGGCTGCGGAAGGTCTTGCACAGACCACGGGCCTCGATCACGACGCCGGCCCGGCGTCCTCCATCGACCGCACCAGGCTCCGGGGCCGCATGTCCGTCCAGTGCGTCTCGATGTGGTCCAGGCACGCCTGGCGGCTGTCCTCCGGGTGCGCCACCGTCCAGCCTGCGGGCACCTCGGCGAACGAGGGCCACAGCGAGTGCTGACCCTCGTCGTTGACCAGGACCAGGAAGCGGCCTTCGGCGTCGTCGAACGGATTGGTCATGATGTTCTGCTCCTTCAGGGCTGTGTTCTCAGCCGGATGTCGAGCTCGGCGCCGATCCGGCGCAGGTGCTCGGGCCGGGTCATGTCGTCGTGTGCGCACGCGATCCGGTGGACGCGCAGGTCACCGGTGGTGTGATCGGTCCAGGCCGTCGGCCGGGCCGTTCCGGGTTCTTCGGTCGCGTGGAACAGGTCGATGTCCCCGTCGAAGAACCCGGGACGGTGCGCCCCGGCCAGCCGGGCGTTGTTGGCCACCACCCCGGCCAGGTCGGCGGCCAGACCGGCGGCGGTGTCCGGGCCCAGCAGGCGGTGCAGCGCGGCCACCGGGTCGACGGGGGTGTCCGGTTCGCCGTCGGCCACCGGATGGGCGTCGAGCAGGGCCAGCAGGCCGACCGGCGCTCCCTCGTGCCGCAGCCGAACGGCCAGCTCGTGTGCCACCAGCCCGCCGTACGACCAGCCGAGCAGGTGGTAGGGGCCGGTGGGCTGTACGGAGCGGATCTGCTCGAGGTGGTCGGCGGCGACCTCGGCGAGCGAGCCGGGCAGCGGGCGGCCGGGAACCGCGAGCCGGGACTGCAGGCCGTAGATCGGCCGCTCGGGGTGCAGGTGCCGCAGCAGGCCCGTGTAGCACCAGGCGAGGCCGGCGATCGGCGCCACGCAGAACAGCGGTGCCCGTTTCCCCGTGGTGCGGATCGGCAGCAGCACGCCCAGTCCGCGTTCGCCGCCGCCGTCCAGCCGGGCGGCGAGACCACCCGCCGTCGGGTGCTCGAACAGCAGGCCGAGGCCCAGTTCGGTGCCCAGTTCGGCCCGGATCCGGCCGGCCAGCGTGGCGGCCAGCAGCGAATGGCCGCCGAGGTCGAAGAAGTTGTCGTCGACGCCGACGCGCGGCACGCCGAGCACCTCGGCGAAGAGCTGGCACAGCAATTCCTCGCGGTGGCTGCGGGCGGCGAGGCCCGCGCGCGTGGCCGCCGGCGCGGGGAGCGCCCGGCCGTCCAGTTTGCCGTTCGGCGTCCGAGGCAGCGCCGCGAGCGCGACGATCGTGTTCGGCAGCATGTAGGGCGGCAGCACGCGGCCCGCGTGCGTGCGCAGCGCCGCCGGGTCGACTCCGCCGCCGGCCTCCGGCACGACGTAGGCCACCAGCCGCCGGTCGCCGGGCCGGTCCTCGCGGGCGACGACCGCCGCCCGGGCCACGTCCGGATGGGAGACCAGGGCCGCTTCGACCTCGCCCGGCTCGATCCGGAACCCGCGGAGCTTGATCTGCTGGTCGGCCCGGCCGCGGTACTCCAGCTGCCCCGCCGATGTCCAGCGGGCCAGGTCGCCGGTGCGGTACATGCGCTCGCCGGGCGGCCCCCACGGGCAGGCCGTGAACCGTTCGGCTGTCGGCGCGGGCCGGCGCAGATAGCCGTTCGCGAGCCCGGCGCCGGCGAGGTACAGCTCCCCGGTCACCCCGGGCGGGACCGGCCGCAGCCGTTCGTCGAGTACATAGGCCCGGGTGTTGGCCAGCGGGGTGCCGATCGGCTGTCCGTCCACCGGGCCGGAGAGGCGGGCCGCGGTGGACCACACGGTGGTCTCGGTCGGACCGTACAGGTTGGTGAGCTCCCCGCCGGGGCCGGTCAGCCGGCCGGCCAGCCCGGCGGGCAGCGCCTCGGCGCCGGTGAACTTCCTTAGTCCGGGCAGCAGTTCGGGGACGGATTCGGCCAGGGACTGCCACAGCGACGGGGTGGCGTGCACGACGGTGACCGAGGCCTGCGCACACCGCCGGGCCAGCGCCGCAGGGTCGCGGACCGTCCGCGGACCGGCCAGTACGACGGCGGCGCCGCTCAGCAGCGGGCCGTAGAGTTCCGGCACCGACATGTCGAAGGCCGCGGTGGTCACCGACAGCATCCGGTCGCGAGGGGTCAGCCGCAGGATGCCGCGCAGGGCGGCGAGCAGGTTGGCGAGCGCCCCCCGGCCGATGACGACGCCCTTGGGCGGGCCGGTGGTCGCCGAGGTGTAGATGACGTACGCCGGGTCGGATGCGGACGGCGGCCGGGGCGGCCGCTCCGCATCGCCGGGGTCGCTGTCCGGACAGCCGGCCGCGGCCAGGTCGCCGTCGTCCGGCACCGCGTCCAGCACCAGATCGGGTGCGGCGTCGTCGAGTACGTGACGCAGTCGGTCGGAGGGGTGGTCGGGGTCCAGTGGCAGGTACGCCGCTCCGGCCTTGAGTACCGCGAGCACGGCGACCAGGAACTCCTCGGTCCGCGGCAGCAGCAGGGCGACCAGCGCGCCCGGACCGACGCCCCGGCCGGTCAGATGGTGCGCGAGCCGGTTGGCCCGGCGGTCGAGACCGGTGTAACTGAGCGTGCCGGTCTCGCCGATGACGGCATCGGCCTCCGGGGTGCGCAGGACCTGCCGCCGGAACGCGGTCAGGACGTCCGGCGCCGCCGGGGTCCCGGTGGCGTTCCACTCCTGGAGCAGCAGCCGGTGCTCGGCCTCGGTGAGCAGCCGCGGGCGGCCGACGGGCTGGTCGATGTCGGCGGCCATGGCGTGCAGCAGCCGTCCGAACCACCGGTGGAACGCCTGCGCGGTGTCGCGGTCGTACAGATCTCCGCGGTAGCCGAGGTGGCAGTCCAGGCCCTGCGGTGCGCCGTCGGTTCCGCGCCGCTCGGTGACTTCGAAGAACAGGTCGAACTGGGCGGTGGCCGGTTCGACCGGCAGCTCCTCGAATCCGCCGTCCGCCGCCGTGGCCGTCTGCAGCGACAGCACCACCTGGAACAGCGGGTGCCGGGCCGGCGTCCGGGCCGGGTTGAGCGCCTCGACCAGGGACTCGAACGGCAGGTCCGCGTGCGCGTAGGCGGCCAGGTCCGCCTTCCGCACCCGCTCCAGCAGCCGGCGGAACGTCGGATCGCCGCCGGTGTCGGCCCTCAGCACCAGGAAGTTGACGAAGCATCCGACGAGCCGGTCCAGGGACGCGTCGCCGCGGCCGGACACCGGCGTGCCGACCGGGATGTCGGTGCCCGCGCCGAGCCGGGTCAGCAGGGCGCTCAGCGCCGTCTGCAGCACCATGAACAGGGTGGTCCCGGTGCGCCTGGCGACACCCAGCAGGCGTGCGTGCAGGTCGGCGTCGACACCGTGGGTGACGGTGCCGCCGTGGTCGCCGGTCGCGGCGGTGCGTGGCCGGTCCGTCGGGAGCGGGGTGCAGTCGGGCAGGCCGGCGAGCGCGCGGCGCCAGTGGTCCAGCTGGCGGGCGTGAAGGCTGTCGGGCCGGTCCGGCGCACCGAGCAGGCCGCGCTGCCACAGCGTGACGTCGGCGTACTGGACCGGCAGCGGCGGCCACGCGGGGGCGCGGCCCGCCAGCCGGGACTCGTACGCGGTGTACAGGTCGTCGGCGAGGACGCCCAGCGACCAGCCGTCGCCGGCGATGTGGTGCAGGACGAGCAGTACGACGGCCTCGCCGGGGCCGGTGGTGAACAGGTGGGCGCGCAGCGGGGTTTCCGTGGCGAGGTCGAAGCCGCGGCCGAGCGCCGCGGCCATCGCGGCGGGCACGTCCTCGGGGGCGCACTCGAGGGTGCTCAGCGGCGCCCGGCCGTCGGCCGACACGTGCTGGTGGGGGACGCCGTCGGGCCCGGTGGGGAACACCGTGCGCAGGCTTTCGTGCCGGGCCGCGACGTCGTCGAGGGCGTGCCGCAGCGCCGTGGCGTCCGCGCCGCCGGGCAACCTCAGCGCCAGCGGCATGCTGTTGTTGACGGCGCCGCCGGCGAGCTCGTTGAGGAACCAGAACCGCCGCTGCCCGTACGAGAGCGGCAGCCGCGCCGGCCGGGCTGCCGGTTCCGGCCGGAGGCGTACCGGGCCGCCTTCGCGGCCGGCCAGCTCCGCCGCCAGGGCGGCCGGGGTGGGGTGCTCGAACAGCGCCCGGATGTCCACGTCCGCACCGAGGGCGTCCCGCACCCGGCCGATCAGCCGGGTGGCCAGCAGGGAGTGGCCCCCGAAATCGAAGAAGTCGTCGTCGGCACCGACCGCGGGCACGCCCAGCACGTCGGCGAACAGTTCGCACAGCACCTGTTCTGCCGGGGTACGGGCCGTCCGGGTGCCGGCCGCGGCGGACGGCGGCACGGGCAGCGCCTTGCGGTCGAGCTTGCCGTTGGGGGTGACGGGCAGCTCGTGGAGTGCCACCACGGCGGCCGGCACGAGGGCGCGCGGCAGCACCCGGGCCAGGCTCCGCCGCGCCGCTGCCCCGTCCAGCCGAGCGCCGGGCGCCGGTACCGCGTAGGCCACCAGGCGGGTGTCACCGGGCCGGTCCTCGCGGACGACCACGGCCGCCCGTGCCACTGCGGGCAGCGCGGTGACGGCGGCCTCGATCTCGGCGAGCTCCACCCGCACCCCGCGTATCTTCACCTGCTGGTCGGCGCGCCCCAGGAACTCCAGCCGGCCGTCCGCCCGTCGGCGGGCCAGGTCGCCGGTGCGGTACATCCGCTCGCCGGGCTCCCCGAACGGGCAGGCCAGGAACCGCTCCGCCGTGCGCGCGGGCCGGCCGAGATAGCCGCGGGCCAGCCCGGCGCCGGTGACGTACAGCTCGCCGGCGGCGCCGTCGGCGACCGGCTGCAGCGTGGCGTCGAGCACGTACACGCCGACGCGCGGCACCGGGTGACCGATGGGAGCGACGGCGGCGCCCGCTGCGGGGCCGCAGTCGGCGAGGGTCACCGTGTCGGCCGCCTCGGTCGGCCCGTACGTGTTGATCATCCGGCGTCCGGCGGACCAGCGTTCCGCCAGCTCCCCCGGGCACGCCTCGCCGCCGACCACGAGCGTGCCGACGCCGGCCAGCGCGTCGTCGGGCAGGGTGCCGAGGACGGCGGGCGTCAGCTGGACGTGGCTGACCTTGCTCTGCTCGATCCAGTGCGCGAGGGGTTCGCCGGCGAGCACGGTGCCGGGCGGGGGAAGCACCAGTGTGGCCCCGGAGAGCAGGGCGGTGCACAGCTCGGACACGGCCGCGTCGAAACTCCAGGACGCGAGCTGCGACACCCGGCAGTCGGCGTCCACGCCGAACCGGTCGATCTGCACGGCCGCCATGTTCGCCGCTCCGGCATGGGTGACGGCGACCGCCTTGGGCGTTCCGGTCGAGCCCGAGGTGAACAGTACGTAGGCCGGGTGCTCCGGCCGCAGCGGACCGATGCGGTCGGCGTCGGTGGGGTCGGTGTCCGCCGGGCCGGCAGACACCGGTCCGGCGAGCACCTCGTCGAGCAGCAGCGGCGCGACCCCCGCCGGCAGCGACCCGGCCGTCGCGGCGGTGGCCACCGCCAGGCGCGGCCGCGCGTCGGCGAACATGACCGCCACCCGCCGCGCCGGGTAGTCCAGGTCGACGGGAAGGAACGCGGCGCCGGTCTTCGCCACCGCCAGGACCGCGACGACCGCGTCCACGGATCGCGGCATCGCCACGGCCACCATCTGCTCGGGTCCGGCTCCGCGTGCGACCAGCAGGCGGGCCAGCCGATTGGCCCGGGCGTTGAGTTCGGCATAGCTGTAGGAGCGGTCGCCGTCGGCGACGGCGGTGCGCTGGGCACAAGCGGCGGCCCGGGCCTCGAACAGGTCCGGCAGGAGGCTTCCTGCCGGCAGCGGGGAATCGCCGGCCCATGGCCTGGCCGCGCCCGCGGCGAGCCGACGGGAGCGTTCGGCACCGGCCGGCGCCCCCAGCCGACCCACCGGAACCTCCGGTTCGGCCACAGCGGCGCGCAGCAGCTCCACCACCTGGTCGAGGACGGCCGCCGCCGCGTCCCGCTCGAAGACGTCCGGCCGGTGGCGCAGGACGATCCGCAGCCGCTCGTGCGGCACCACGGTCAGGTCCAGCGTGTAGTGCGTGGCGTCGTAGCCGCCCGCCCCGGAGACCTGAGGGGCGCCCGCCGGTCCGGTGTCGTCCTCCGCGCCGGCCGGGAAGTTTTCCACCACCACGGCGGTGTCGAAGAGCGCGTCGTGCCCGGCCGCCCGCTGGATCTCGCTGAGCGGCACGTGGTGGTGGGCGAGCAGCTCCGCCTGGCCGGCGGCGATCTCCCGGAACAGCCGGGCGACGGTGTCGCCCGGGCGCAGCCGGACCCTCACCGGCACCGTGTTGATGAACAGTCCGAGCATCTCGCCGGATCCGTCGAGCTCGCCCGGCCGGCCCGACACCGTGGCTCCGAACACCACGTCGTCGCGGCCGGTCAGGCGGGCCAGCACCGTCGCCCATACGCCGAGCACGGCGGTGTGCAGGGTCAGCCCGTGCTCGCGGAGCGCCGCGGTGAGGGCGGCGGTGGCCGCCGCGTCCAGTTCGGCCGTCAGCTCCCCCGGGCGGACCGGCAGGTGCCGCGTGCCGCGGTCGCCTGCCACCAGGGTGGGGCCGTCCAGCTCCGCCAGCACCCGGGCCCAGACCGCGACGGAGGCCTCCGTGTCCTGGCCGTCGAGCCAGGCGAGGAAGTCGCGGTACGGGCGCACCGGCGGCAGCGAGTCCGTATCCCCTCCGTCGGCGGCCAGTGTGAGGAGTTCCCGCACGAACAGCGGTGTGGACCAGCCGTCGATCAGCGTGTGGTGGTGCGTCACCAGCAGCCGGTGCCGGTCCGGCGCGAGCCGGACGAGGGCCATCCGCATCAGGGGCGCCCGGGTGAGGTCGAACCGCTGGTCGCGGTCGGCGGCCTGCAGCCGGTCCAGCTCCGTTCGGCGCGCTGCCTCGCCCAGTGCGCTCAGGTCGGTCTCGTGCCACGCGAAGTCGTCGTGGTCCGTGATCACCTGGACCGGGCGGCGCAGACCCTGCCAGCGGAACGCGGCCCGCAGGTTCGGGTGCCGGCGCAGCATCGACCGGCCGGCCCGCCGCACGGCCGTGGCGTCCACCGGGCCGACCAGGTCGACGTAGAGCTGCATCGTGTACAGGTCGGGGCCGTCGTCGTAGCCGCTGTGGAAGAGCAGGCCCTCCTGCAGCGGCGTGAGCGGCAGGACGTCCCGGACGTCCGGCTGCTCACGCGTCACCAGGTCGACCTCCTCCTGGTCCAGCCGGGCGAGCGGGAAGTCCGACGGGGTACGTCCGCCGCCGTGCGTCCGCACGTGCGCGCACAGCGCGTGCAGCGCCCGCTGCCAACCGTCGGCCAGGGCGGCGACGGTCGCGTCGTCGAGCACGCCGGGGGCCCACGACCAGGTCGCCGCCAGGGCGGGCCCGGAAGGGCCGCCGGTCACCATGGCGTTGAGCTCCATGACGTGCGGCATGGCCATGTCCGGGTCGAGCCCGCCGGCCGGCCCTCCCGATTCCACCGCCGGGCTCCACGCACCGGTGTCCGACGGCCCGTCGAACCGGCCCAGGTAGTTGAAGAGGATCTCGGCAGCGGCTCGGTCCGCGAGGGCGGCGGCCGTGCCGGGGTCGAGGTAGCGCAGCATGCCGTAGCCGAGACCGCCGTCGGGCGCCGAGCGCAGTTGCTCCTTGACCCGCTTCACGGCGCGGCCGGCCGCGGGACCACCGTCGAACAGCTCGGCCGGGTCCCGCTCGCCGAGCCGCAGCCGCACCGGATACATGCTGGTGAACCAGCCCACGGTACGGGTGAGGTCGACGCCTTCGGCGATCTCCTCGCGGCCGTGGCCCTCGACGTCGACCAGCAGACTGCCGTCGTCCGGTTCCCCGTGCCCCCGGCGGTGCTCGGCGACGGCCATGACCAGTGCGGTCAGCAGCAGGTCCTGGACGGTGCCGCCGAAGGCGGCCGGGGCCGTCGTCAGCAGTTCGGCGGTCAGCTCCGCGGGGACGACGCAGGTACGGAACCGGGCCCGGCCGTAGGTGTCCCGGGCCGGATCCAGCGGCCGCCGGGCGAGCGCCGGGGCCGCTGTCGGCGCCGTGACCCGGAGCCAGTACGGCAGTTCTGCGCGGGCCCGCGGTCCGCCGGCCTGCTCGTGCAGGAGCCGCGCCCACCGGCGCAGCGAGGTGCCCACCGCGGGCAGCCGCACCGGCTTCCCGGCCGCCGCCAGGTCGGCGGCCGCCGTCAGGTCGGGCACCAGCACCCGCCAGGAGTATCCGTCGACGGCCAGATGATGGACGCACAGCAATAGATGGCCGGACTCCCGCGGACCGGCGTCGAACCACACCGCCCGCAGCACCACACCGGCCGCGAGGTCGAACCCGCCCCCGTCGCCGGCACGTTCGGCGTCGATGGCGGCACGCAGGGCCTCCCGGTCCAGCCCCCGCACGTCGACGCGCCGCCAGCAGTCGGTCGCGGACACCGCGCCGCGCGGGGCGATCTCCAGGGTCCACCGCGGCCGCAGCAGCCGGAGCCGCAGCGCGTCGTGCCGGTCGAGCAGCGCGCCGATCGCCGCCAGCAGCTGCTCCTGGGTGGTGCCGGCGGGGGTGCCGAGCACGGTCGACTGGGCGAAGCCGTCCAGGGGCGCCGCGCGTTCGCGCAGCCAGGCGGCGATGGGCCACACCTCCATCGGACCGACCGCCACGTCCGCGTCGTCCTCGGCCCGTAGGGCGGAGGCGACCGCCGCCAGCGCTGCCGCCGTCCGGTGCTCGAAGATCTGCCGGGCGGTCAGCCGCAGCCCCGCCGCCCGCGCCCGGGCCACCAGCTGGATCGAGGAGATGCTGTCGCCGCCGATCCCGAAGAAGTCGTCGTCCGGGCCCACGGAGTCCAGGCGGAGGGTGTCGGCGACGGCGGCGCAGAGCACCCGTTCGCGTTCGGTGCCCGGCTCCCTGGGCGCACCGCGGCGCGGCGCCCCCGGGTCCGGCAGCGCGTGCCGGTCGACCTTCCCGTGGCGGTTGAGCGGCAGCGCGGTCAGCGGGACCACGACCGAAGGCACCAGGTTCCGGGGCAGCACCTCGGCGAGCCGGCCGAGCAGGTCGGCGGGCGACGGCAGTTCCTGGCCCGCACCCGGTGCGGCGTACGCCACCAGCCGGGGCGGTTCGCCCACCGCGAGCACGGCGGCCTGGCCGACACCGGGGCAGGCGGCCAGCGCGGCCTCGATCTCGGCCGGTTCGATACGGACGCCGTGCACCTGCACCTGCCGGTCGGCCCGGCCGAGGAACTCCAGCTCACCCCCGGCGGTCCAGCGCGCCAGATCGCCGGTGCGGTACATGCGGGCGCCCGGCGGCCCGAACGGACAGGCCACGAAGCGCTCCGCGGTGTCGGCAGGGCGGCCCAGGTAGCCGCGTGTCACGCCGGGGCCGGCGGCGTACAACTCGCCGGGCGTGCCGGGCGGGACCGGCCGCAGCGCGGCGTCGAGCACGTGGACCACCGCGTTCGTCACCGGGGTGCCGATCGGCACCCTCGCGCCGGAGCCGTCCGGCCGGCAGTCGGCGAGCGTCACCGTGTCGCTCGCCTCGGTGGGACCGTACGCGTTGATCATCAGCCGGCCGGGCGACCAGCGGGCCACGAGCTCGGGCGGGCAGGACTCGCCGCCGACGACCAGGGTGCGCACCCCGGTCAGGGAGCCTTCCGGCAACGTGGCCAGGACGGCGGGCGTGAGCTGTACGTGCGTCACCCGGGCCGTGTCGATCCAGCGCGCCAGTGCCTCGCCGACCAGGGGCTCCCCCGCGGGCGGCAGCACGAGGGCGGCGCCGGCCGCCATGGCCGTGAGCCATTCGGACACCGCGGCGTCGAAGCTCCAGGGGGCGAGCTGCGCCATCAGGCTCCCGGCGTCGAGCCCGAAGCGGCTCAGCTGGGCACGGACCATCGTGTGCGTGCCGCGCCGGGTGACGGCCACCGGCTTGGGGGTTCCGGTGGACCCCGAGGTGTGGAGCACGTAGGCGAGGTGGTCGGGGTGCGGCCGGGCCGGGAGCGTCGCGCCGCCCCGGTGGTCCGGAGCGTCCAGGTCCAGGACCGGCAGGCCGGGCGGCAGCGCCTCGCCGTGGCCCGCGGCCGTGACGGCGAGCAGCGCCTTCGCGCCGGACACCAGCCGGGCCTGCCGGAGCGGCGGCAGACCGGGGTCCACCCACAGGAACGCGGCGCCCGCCTTGGCCACGGCCAGCGCCGCCACGATCAGCTCGGCCGACCGGGGCAGCGCCAGCGCGACGACGGTGTCCGGCCCGGCGCCGCGCGCGACGAGGAGCCGGGCGTGGCGGTCGGCCCGCCGGTCGAGTTCCGCGTAGCCGAGGACCGTGTCGCCGTCGGTCACCGCGGTGCGGTCGCCCGCGACCGCGGCCCACCGGGCCACCAGGTCGGCGGGTCCTTCGACGGGGCCGGCGGGCCGGACCGGACCGGCCGCCCGGGCCAGCAGCGCCGATCGTTCCACCGCGTCGGCCAGCGCCAGCCGGCCGACCGGCGTCTCCGGGCCGCCGGTCACACCGGCGACGAAGCCCCGGAGCCGGGCGGCGATCGACCCGGCCTCGGCGGCGGAGTACAGGTCGGGCCGGTACTCCAGACGCAGCAGCAGTCGCGGGCCGGGCACCACGGTGAGGCTGAGCGGGTAGTGGGTGGCGTCGTCGACGGTCGCCCCGGTCAGCCGCAGGCCGTCCGCGTCGCCGGCGTGCGCCGCGGCGCCCCCGTTCAGGAGCTGTCCGGCGTCGGGGTAGTTCTCGACCGTCGTCATCGTGTCGAACAGGTCGCCGCCGCTGTCGCGTTGGATGTCGGCGAGGGCCGTGTGCTGGTGGGCCAGCAGCTCGGACTGCTCGTCCTGGACGCGCCTGAGCAGGGCGGTCAGGGTTTCCCGCGGCCGCAGCCGGACCCGTACCGGCACGGTGTTGGTGAACAGGCCGATCATGCGGTCGACGCCGGGGACCTCCGGCGGACGACCCGCCACCGAACCGCCGAAGACGACGTCGTCACGGCCGGTGAGCTGGCCGAGCACCACCGCCCAGGCCGTCTGCGCCAATGTGTTGAGGGTGACACCGGTGGCGCGCAGCGCGGCCGAGAGCGCGGTGGTCTCCTCCGCGGAGAGCGTCACGTCCACCCGCTCCGGCGTGACCGGGCGCCGGGTCACGGCCTCGCCCGGTGCCACGGTGCACGGGCGCGCTCCGTCCAGGGCCCGCCGCCAGGCCGCCCCGGACCGCTCCGGGTCCTGCGCGGCCAGCCAGGTGAGGTAGTCGCGGAAGGCGGGCGGCGGCGGAAGCTCCGGGCCCCCGGCGTACCCGGTGAGCAGCTCGTCGAGGAGCATCGGCACGGACCAGCCGTCCATCAGGATGTGGTGGCTGGTGAGGACGAGGCGGTGTCGGTCGTCGGTCAGTCGCAGCAGGCACATCCGGATCAACGGCGGTGCGGACAGGTCGAACCGGCGTGCCTTGTCCGCGGCCAGGAAGGAACGTATCTCCTCCTCCTGCCGGCCGGCGTCGAGCGGACGCAGATCCAGCTCCTGCCAGGGCATGGGACCCGGAGCCGGAATGACCTGCACCGGTTCGGTGCCGTCGGTCCAGAACGCCGCGCGCAGGTTGGGGTGCCGGCGCAGCAGTGCGGACCCGGCGGCGCGCAGCCGGCCGGCGTCCGGCCGGCCGGAGAGGTCGAGGACGAGCTGAACGGTGTAGACGTCGGGCGCCTGCTCGTCGTACTGCGCGTGGAAGAGCAATCCCTGCTGCAGCGGCGAGAGCGGCAGTACGTCGTGATGGCCGGGGTGACGAGCGGCCAGCCGGTCCCGGTCGGCGGCGTCCAGGCGTACGAGCGGGGCCGGCTCGCCACCGGCCGGGGCTCTGTCGGCCACCCGGGTGGCGACCTGGGCCAGTGCCGCGGGAGTGCGGTGCCGGAAGACCTGCCGTGCGGTGATCCGCAGCCCGGTGGCGCGCGCCCTGGCCACCAGGGTGATCGCCGAGATGCTGTCGCCGCCCAGCTGGAAGAAGTCGTCGTCGGCGCCGGCCTCGTCCAGGTGCAGGGCGTGTGCCACGGCCGCGCAGAGCACCCTCTCCCGTTCCGTCGCGGGCCGGCGGCCGGGACCGGACCGGGCCGGGGGCGGGGTGGGCAGCGCGGTGCGGTCGATCTTGCCGTTGGGGAGCAGCGGCAGCGCATCCAGCACGGTGATCTGCGCCGGCACCATGTGCCGGGGCAGCACCGCGGCCAGCTCCTCGCGCAGCGCCTCCGGGTCGGGCCTGGCCCCCGGCTCGGCCACCACGTGGCCGATCAGCCGCGGCGGGTCGGCCGCCACCACCGCGACGGCCTGCCGCACACCGGCGCATTCGGTCAGCGCCGTCTCGATCTCGCCCGGTTCGATCCGGTAGCCGCGGACCTTCACCTGCCGGTCGGTCCGGCCGAGGAACTCGAGGTCGCCGTCGTGGTTCCGGCGCACCAGGTCCCCGGTCCGGTACATGCGTGTGCCCGGCGCCCCGAACGGGTCGGCCACGAACCGCTCGGCGGTCAGGCCCAACCGGCCGGTGTAGCCGCGGGCGACGTGTGGGCCGGCGACGTACAGCTCTCCCGGGACCCCGGGCGGCACCGGGCGCAACCGGTCGTCCAGCACGTAGCAGGTGGTGTTCGGCAGCGGTCGCCCGATCGGCGCGACCGCGGTCGGCGGCTGCCGCCGGCCCGGCCAGGTGGTGGCGACGACGGTGGTCTCGGTCGGGCCGTACCCGTTGACGAACGACACGTCGGCGCCCAGCCGCGCGACCAGCTCGGCCGGACACGCCTCGCCGCCGACGAAGACCACCCGGAGGGCGGGCGGCGCACCGGCCGGAAGGGTGGCCGCGACCGGTGTGGGTGCGAGGAGGTGCGTCACCGCGTACCGGCGCAGCCAGTCCGCCAGCTCCGCACCGAGGAGGGCCGGCTCGTGCGGGGTGACGATCAGTGCGGCACCGGCCAGCAACGTCGACAGCAGCTCCAGCACCGAGATGTCGAAGGACCAGGCCGACCGGTTGGCCACGCGGTCGTCCGGCCCGATGCCGAGCAGCTCGATGTGCGCGTGGGCGAGGTTGCTCAGCCCGGTGTGCGGGACCGCCACGCCCTTCGGCCGGCCGGTCGACCCTGAGGTGTACAGCACATAGGCGAGGCCGGCCGGCCGCAGCGGGGCCGTCCGGTCGGCGTCGGTGAGGTCGGCGTCGTCGGCCCCGGCCAGCTCGGCGAGCACGGCCGGGTCGTCCAGCACCAACACCGGGGCCTCGGACAGGTCCTGGTCCGCCGTTGCGGCGAGGGTGAGGACGAGCCCGGGCGCGGAGTCGGTCAGCAGGAACTCCCGGCGGAGCCGGGGAAGGTCCGGATCGACCGGTACGTAGGCGGCGCCGGCCTTGAACACCGCGAGCACCGCGACGATCATCTCCGCGGACCTCGGCAGAACCAGCGCGATCCGCCGCTCGGGACCCGCACCGCGCCGGACGAGCAGCCGGGCGAGCCGGTTGGCGCGGCTGTTCAGCTCGGCGTAGCTCAGGCAGGCGTCGGCGTCGACCAGCGCCGGGGCCCCGGGCCTCGCGGCCACCCGGGCCTGGAACAGCTCCGGCACCAGCCCGGCCGGCAGCTCCCGGGACGGGCCCCGGCTCCCGTCCGCCGGCCGGGCCCGCTCCCCCTCCGCGCCGGCCGGCGGCAGGTCCGCCAGCCGGGTCTCCGGCGAGGCAGCGGCCAGTAACCTGACGTAGCGCTCCGCCAGGGCCTGGGCCGTGCGGCGGTCGAACAGGTCGGTGCGGAAGCTCAGCCGCCCCTCCCGCGGGCCCAGTTCCAGAACGAGCTCATCCTTCGCGGTGCCGGTGTCGACCAGCTCGTTGCCGGAGTCGGGCAGGTAGTTGAACGCGATCTGGTAGAGCGGGGAGACACTGGGGTCACGTTCGGGTGAGATCTCCTCGACCAGCTTCTGGAACGGCAGCTGGGAGTGCTCCAGCGCGTCGGCCACCGCATCGCGGGTACGGGCCACCAGCTCGCCGAAGGTCGGGTTCCCGGACGCGTCGGTGCGCAGCACGACCGTGTTGACGAACATGCCGATCAGCGCGCCCACTTCGGGCAGGACGCGCCCGGACACGGGAACGCCGACCACCACGTCCGTACTGCCCGAGGTACGCGCCAGCAGGGCCGTGAACGCCGCGAGCAGCACCGTGAACGGCGTGGTGCCGCCGCGCCGCGCGAGCGCGGCCACCGCGTCACCGACCTCCTCGGGCACGGCGAACCGCACGGTGTCACCGGTGTTGCTCCGGACCGGGGGACGCCGCCGGTCCAGCGGCAGGGCGTGCACCGGCGGCAGCCCGGCCAGCCGCCGCCGCCAGTAGGCCAGGTCCGGCTCGAACTCACCGCTGTCGTAACGGGAGCGCTGCCAGGCCGCGTAGTCGGCGTACTGCACGGGCAGCGGCGGAAGCTCGGCGGGGCGGCCCTCCGCGGCCGCCCGGCACAGCTCGGTGACCTCGTGGTCCAGCAGGGCCACCGAGGCGGCGTCGAACACACTGTGGTGGACCACCACCAGCAGCAGCCGGTCCGCTTCGGAGAGGCGGACCAGCCGGGCGCGGATCAGCGGGGCCCGCGTCAGGTCGAAGGGCGCCGCGGCCAGCTCGGCGAGGAGTTCCTCGGTCCGCCTGCCGGCCGCCGCCCGCTCCAGGGACCGCAGGTCCTCCTCGTCCACCGTCAGTTCCGCGTGCTCGTGGACGGTCTGGTGGAGCGAGCCGTCCACCGCCTCCGCCAGGGAGGTCCGCAGGGCCTCGTGGCGCCGCGCGACGGTACGCAGAACCGCTGCTACATCTCCGGCGCCGAGCGCGACACCGGACAGCGGCACGACGGTGGCGACGTTGAATGCCGGGGAGTCCGGATCCAGCCGGCTCGCGAACCACACCCGCTCCTGGTCGAAGGAGGCCGGAGTACTCCAACCCGTCATGGCCACCAACCCCCGGTCCCCCTTGCTCTTCCGCCGCACGCCGAATCCCCTCAGCCCTACGACGGCACGCCCGTTCCCGACCCCGCGTGCGGAGGCACATGGTTCCACCTCCCGAAGCGCTCCCACAAGATCTTGACCGCTACAGATAGCCGCACACACAAAGGGGGTTGACTGAATCTCACTTCAATAACGGGCACGATCATGGCAGTTGGCCCGGCGCAGTGCGTGGGCTACGCTCCGACGCGGGGTATGTGCCTCCGTCTCAGCCCTCCTCGCCGACGCGGAGCACCTCGTGAACATCACGATCGTTTTTCCCCCTGCCGCTGATCCTTCACTGCCCTACGGCGCCCTGCCGCTGCTCGGTGCGGTCCTGAAGCGGGGCGGTTACGAGGAGGTGTCACTGCGCGACGTGAACCTCGAGGCGTTCGACGATCTCTGGCGACCGGACGCACTGGCCGAGGCGCTGCACCGCGAGAACGTTTCCGGTCGGACGAGCGACACGGCGGCGGAACTGATCGCCGACATCGACGCGGCGCGCGCCATTCTGCGCGACCCGGTCGACTTCTACGACCCGATGAAGCTCCTGTTCGCCAAGCGCCTGTTCCACCTCGCCGGCGACCTGCTCTCGGCATCGCATCCGCGGGTCCGGTTCGGCAAGTACTCCTATTCGCCGAGCTCCTACGACTCCTACGAGGAGATCGAAGCAGCCGTCCGGACCGACGCGGGCCCGCTCGCCCGGTACTTCGAGACGACCACCGTTCCGTCGCTGCTGGCCGCGGCCCCGAAAGTGATCGGCATATCCGTCCCGTACTTCTCCCAGCTGATACCCGCGTTCATCCTGGCCGACCGCATCCGCGCAGCGGATCCGGGCATCCACCTCACCTTCGGCGGCCCGGTGATCACCTGGGGCAAGGAGGTGCTGATGGCGGACGGACGGTTCGGACGCTGGCTGGACTCCTTCTTCGTCGGTGAGGCCGACGAGACGTTCCTGCACTTCGTCGACGCGCTGCACGGCAAGCGCGACCTCTCCGCCGTCGTCAACATGGTCCGGTACGTGGACGGCAGGGTCGTCAGCCAGCTCGATGACCACTACCAGCTCGATCTGGACTGGTCGCCCACGCCGGACTTCACGATGATGCCGATGGACCGTTACTTCGCGCCCAAGCGCATCATCTGTCTGATGCCCACGCGCGGCTGCTACTTCAACAAATGCGCTTTCTGCAACTACGCGTTCATCAAGATGACGCCGTACCGGATGCGCTCGCCGCATCTCATCGCCGAGGACGTCGCCACCATCCGGCAGGCCACCGGCGAGAGCGTGTTCTCGTTCGAGTCCGACGTCATGCTGCCCCTGCACCTGAAGCAGATATCCGAAGCCCTGATAGCCCGCGGCACGGACATCAAATGGCACGGCGTGGCCCGCTTCGAGAAGGGGATGACGGACGAACTCTTCGCCACCATGCGCAGGGCCGGCTGCGTGCGCCTGTACATGGGGATGGAGAGCGCCAACGAACGCGTGCTGGAGGCGATGGTCAAGGGGACCGACCGGCAGCGCATGTCGAAAATCCTGCGCATGTGCAGCTCGGCGGGGATCTCCGTGGAGGCCGGGGTGTTCAGCGGCTTCCCGTCCGAGACGGCGGAGGAGGCGGACGACACCTACCGGTTCGTCCGCGACCACCGGCACGTCATCGCCCGTGCGGACGTGGGCACGTTCAGGCTGCTCAAGGGCGCTCCCATCGCCGACACCCCCGAGAAGTACGGGATCATCGTCCTCGGCAACCCCAAGAAGCGCTGGTACCACCTGGACTTCCGGCACACGGAAGCGCAGGAGGTGTCGGACGGCGCGGCGGCCATGGAACGGATCCAGCGCCTCTACCCGGAGGTCGCCCTGATCGACGTGCCGGAGGACATCCTGTACAACGCAGATGTGGGCCCGGACGCGTTCCGCCGGTTCTTCGCCGCCGCCGGCGAACCGGCGACCCCGTCGGAGACCGTACCGGGCGAGGCGACGGTCGCCCTGTCCCCCGACTGCGAACTGCAGCGGGTCCATGTGACCAACTCCGGGGCCGTGCACTTCGACGACCCCGCCGCGCAGGGCGCGCGCCCCGTCTTCGAGGTGTCACGCATGACGCTGACCATCGCCGTCGACAGGGCGGCCTCGGCCCTGTACCCCCTGAGCCGTGCGGAGGAGTTCGTCCTGCGCCGTCTAGGAGAGGGCCCGATGTCCGCCGCCGGTCTGCGTGCCGAGATCCAGGAGTACGCGGAGTCGGACCCTGACCACGACGACACGGTCGACGTGAGCCTCCTGGACCACCTGGTGGCCCTGGGGGTCGTGGTCGTACGCGCGGTGGACGTCGTCACTGACGCTTCCCCTTATTGCGGACGCCTGGAGACGGGGACCTGATGCTCCGGAGGAAGCAGTGCCAGGCCTCGCAGAACCGATCTCCACCAGTTCTCGCTCTCAGGTCCACCTTTGCGACAACATCGTCACCCGCGGCATCGACCTGCCCGAAGGCGTCCAGGCAGCCGCGCCCGGAGACCGGGCCCGTATGACCGTCACCCTGACCCGCCCCGTCGCTTTGGAGGAAGGCCTGCGCTTCGCAATCACCGAAGACGGCGAGGCCATCGGTTGGGGAGCCGTGTCGAGCTCATTCGCTCGGTAGGCGCCGTTGCGGACAGAGCGGGAATGTGGCGAGTTTGACCTTGCGTCATTCACGGTCCGGGCTGCTCAGGGGCGGTACGGTAGCGCCGTCCAACTCTGAAGGAGAGCAGCATGGCAACGGGCAAGGTTAAGTGGTTCAACGCGGATAAGGGCTTCGGCTTCATCGCGCAGGACGATGGCGGCCCGGACGTGTTCGTCCACTTCTCCGCCATTCAGTCGACCGGTTTCAAGGAGTTGTACGAGGACGACCTGGTCGAGTACGACGTGACCCAAGGGCCCAAGGGGCCCCAGGCAGAGAACGTCACAAAGCTCTAGCCGACGCGGGGAGCCGGCTGGGCAGCCGGCTCCGCCCCACCTAGGGCCCGGGGTGTACGTCGCGGAGCAACCGCCCCGGGTCGGTCGTCCAGGTCGCTCCATTCGCGTGGGCGGCATGTGGCGCCAGTGGAGCGAATGCCGGTAAGACGCAGGCGATGGACATCTTCCCGTCTGTCTGATCAGGGATGCGGATCCGGCCTGGCAGGCAGGCAGGCAGCGGAAGGTTCTCCCCGCCGGCCACCGGCGGATAGTCACGACCTGTGGATCGGCGTGCCACGCTCTTCCTCCCGCCCGCCTCGTCGTCGATCACGCGGACCCTCTACCTTCTTGGCCGTGGTAGAGCCCCCAGGGGCCGCGTCCGGGGCGGCCGGACTCCAGGAGTCCAAGGGCTATGAGTCTCGCCTTGGTTGCCGGTCTGTATTCCCCACACCCGATCAACCGCACTCAGGGAGAGCGTCATGACCGCTACCTACACATTCGACGTCTTTTCCAGCCTTGACGGCTTCGGCGCCGCCGGCGGCAACTGGACCGGCTACTGGGGCAAGCAAGGCCCCGAGCTCCTCGACCACCGCCTCGCCCTGTACGGCGAGGAGCAGCGGATGGTCTTCGGGGCCAACACATATCGGGCGTTCGCGCGGATGCTGGCCTCGAGCACCGAGGAGTCCGAGGTGCGTGACCCATGGGTCACACGGATGAGGAGCCTGCCGGCAACGGTGGTGTCGACCACCCTGGAAGGACCCCTCGACTGGCCGGATGCGAACGTCGTGAGCGGTGATGCCGTCGACGTCGTCGCTCGGCTCAAGGAGGAGTCCGAGGTGCCGTTGCGCTCGCACGGCAGCCTGTCGATGAACCGGGCGCTGATGGCCGCCGGCCTGGTGGACCGTGTCCAGGTCACGCTCTTCCCTGTGATCACCGGTCGGACCGGGCTGGACCCGATCTTCCAGGGTGCGGCCGACTTCGACCTCGAGCTGATCGAGCGCCGGACGCTCGACGGCCATGTCCAAGAACTCATCTACCGGCCCACCCTGCATGTGTGAGTCCGTCCAACCCACCCCGTCAAGCAGCCGAACCTGACGGAGGTTTCCGCTGACCGACATGCCGACCGGTCTCCTGGCCGCCCTGGTCACGCGGCTTGCTGATCGCCTCCTGATTCGTCGGGTTGTTCGACGAGCCGGCCGTTCTCGAACCCTCGCGCCAGCGGTGTGCCCGTGAGCGTTGCACTTGGCCCGTCCAGCCAACAACGCAGGCGCACCGCCACTCACTCCCGCCCGTCGGGGCCCCCATGTATACGTAGGGTGCTTCGATCCAGGACGCGCTTCCACCTCGTACGCCGCCCGCAGGGATCCGCTCCACCAGCTCACGCCCGGCACGCTCCTCAGGCCACGGAGTGTCTACCATGAGCCGGCCGCTGGGCACACGGACCGAGGTCACCGCGCACACCTCCGCCACCTCCACGAACGTGTGCGGAGCGTCATGGCGCACGCCCAACCGCGCCCCCGCCGTGTAGACCTCAGCCGGCTACGCGGCCTCCTCCGGTCCAGCCTCCACCACCGCCCGCTGCATGGATTCCGCCCCCTCCCGACGAGCAAGCAAACCCGGACGAGTTATTCCAAAAGGTCGGTCATGTCAGTTGCTTGTGCATGACGATGCAGGGCCGGGCGTGCTGTCTGTCGGCGCGGCGGTCGATCTCCTGCCAGCCCAGTGAGCTCCAGAAGTTGAGGGCGGCGGGGTTGTTCTCCAGGACGGCGAGACGGATGCCGTTCCGTTCCTCGCTGCGGTACCGCTCCTCGACCAGGTCGGTCAGCAGCCGGCCGATGCCCTTGCGGTGAAAGCTGCCGTGCACCATCAGCAGCCCGATCCAGGGCCGGCCGTCCGTGGGGTGCCGGTCGAGCAGGCAAAGGAGCCCGACAAGCTGTCCCTGCCCATCGCGGGCGAGTAGTACCTTGCAGCCTTCGGTACCGGCTTCCTCACGCAGGTCGGCTTCAACCCGGTCGGCCTGGATGTTCTCGGGGTCGTACTCGCCGGCGGCGCGGCAGTACTCCGGGTTGCTCGCGTAGAGCTCGACGACCTCGGCGATCTCCTCGGCAGAGAAGTGAAGCGGCGAAAGGGAGAGGGTAACCATGCGGGCAAGGGTAGCCAGCCCGGATTCCGAGCTGGTCTGTTCGGCGGTGGCCCGGACGACGTGGGGTTCAGGTCCGAGGCCCGGTGGTTGCGGTACGCAGGGAGGAACCTGACGTCAATGGTCCACACCTGACCAATGCCGGGCTGGAACAAGCGGCTGCGGACCGCTTGCCGCCGGCCAAGAAGGCGATACCGTTTTCTGACCTGGGCCGATGTGGACCCCGCCCGCCATCCCTTCGACAGCGCGTCGGCGCCGCAGGTGGTGCGGTCGCCAGGGCCCCCAGAGGGTGCCCGGCCGCCCCGACAGTGCGGCTGTCCCCGCTCGAGCACAAGAACCGCAACGCCCTGGGCCGCCATGGCTTCACCGCCTCCATCAAGGTCGGCGGCGGCCTGCGTCCGTTGCGCGACCCGGACGCGGTCGAACTCGACGAGGGGACGGAGGACTATCTGTTGCGGCTCACGAGATCGTTGCCGACGGTCGACGCGGTGCTGCTTACCGCTGTGTCCATGTGGGTGTCCAAGTCTCGCTGTCGGGGCGGTCGGGCTGTGTGGAGCCGAGGTAGTTGCGGAGTGTGGTGAGTGCGGGGTGCGGGTTGTCGCGGCGCCAGATCAGTGAGTGCGGGTAGACGGGCGTCGGATCGGTCACCGGGATGCGCCGCAGACCGTGGCCGGCGGGCCAGACGAGGCGGGTCTGCTCGCCCATGAAGGTGGCCAGGGCCGGGGTATCGGCGATGGTGTCGAGGAGCGCGTCGGAGCCGAAGTTGGGGCCGGTCGCCTCGATGGTGAGGCCGAACTCGGCGACGAGATCGTCGTAGTAGGCGGCCCACTCGGTACCGGGGACGATGCCGGGCATCCAGATCCGGTGCCCGGCGAGCTGAGCGACGGTCACCGACCGGGCGCCCGCCAGCGCGTGGGCGGGGCCGGTGAGGAGCTGGAGCGGCTCGTCGAGCACCCGGACGGACTCGATGTCGTCGGGAAGGGGCCGGCCGGGCACGGCGACGGCACGGAAGGACGCGTCGATCGCACCGGACCGGATGGCGGCGACGGCCGCCTCGATGTCGAACAGCATCAGCACGTCGAGCTCGATCTCGGGGTGCGCGCGGTGGAAACCGCGCATGAGGCCCGACGCCGCGACGCGCGAGGCGATCACGTCGACCCGCAGCGGACGGCGCCCGGTGCGCACGGACGCGACCGCGCGCTCGGCGACACGTAGCAGCTCGCGCGCGTGGGGCAGGAACGCCTGCCCGTCGATGGTGAGCTCGGCGCCACGCGCGGTGCGGGTGAACAGCCGCACACCGAGGTTGCGCTCCAGCGCGGCGATGCGCTTGGAGACAGCCTGCTGGGTGACCGCCAGCTCGGCGGCGGCCTCCCGGAACTGCCCCGCGTCGGCGGCGACGACGAAGGTCCGGACGGTGTCGAGGTCCATGCCGATCGACCTTAGTGGACAACGTTTGGTTGTGACTCGCCGGCAGGTTGGTTGTTTGACCTGCTGTTGCGCTGCTGGCTTTGCTCTTACTGGTCAACGTCGGTTTGTTCGGGTGGTACATCAAGGGGTGCGCTGAGCATGGTGGGCAGGAGACGGTTGGGCCGGCAGTTCGGGTGGCTGTGGGGGGCGTACGGGGTCAGCGCGTTCGGCACGTGGCTCGCGTTCGACGCGTTTTCCCTGATCGCGATCCTTGTGCTGCATGCCGGGCCGACCGAGGTGTCGGTCCTGGCAGCCGCGGGGCTGGCGGTAGGGGCCGTGGTCGCGGTGCCGCTCGGGCCGTGGGTGGAGTTTCGTCGCAAGCGGCCGGTGATGATTGCGATGGACCTGACCCGGTTCGTGGCACTGATGAGTGTCCCCGCCGCGTGCGCACTCGGTCTGCTCGGTTTCGTCCAGCTCCTGGTTGTGTCCGTCGTCGTCGGTGCGGCCGACATCGCCTTCAACGCGGCCGGTGGCGCGTATCTGAAGGCGCTCGTGCGGCCGGAGGACCTGCTCGTCGCAAACGGGCGGTTCGAGTCCACGACTTGGACCGCCACCGTGCTCGGACCGCCGGTCGGCACGGCCGCGATCGGGTTGTTCGGCCCGGCGATGACCGTGGTGGCCAATGCGGCCAGCTATGTGCTCTCAGCCGCAGGGATTCGTGCGATCGGCGGCAGCGAGCCGCGCCCCGTCCGCACCGGTGCGCACGGGGCGCGGCTCCGGCCCGGCGACCTGCTCGAAGGGTGGCGGTACATCCTGACCCACCCGGCCCTGCGCCCCCTGTTCTTCAACACGGTCCTGGTCAACGGCCTGATCCTGGCAACCTCGCCGCTGCTCGCCGTCCTCATGCTCGGCGACCTCGGGTTCGCCCCCTGGCAGTACGGCCTCGCGTTCGGCCTGCCCTGCGTCGGTGGCATCATCGGCTCACGGCTGGCCCGTCGACTCGTCGCCCGGTTCGGACGGCACAAGGTCATGGTCACCGCCGGGGTACTGCGCGCGTGCTGGTCGCTCGGGCCGGCATTCATCCGGCCCGGCGTGGCCGGGCTCGTGCTCGTCATCGCGGTCGAGTTCGGACTGATCACCTGCATGGGCGTGTTCAACCCGGTGTTCGCCACCTACCGGCTCGAGCAAGTCCCGACGGACCGGATCGCCCGAACCCTGTCAGCGTGGTCGGTCACCAGCAAGGCAACCGTCGCGGCCATGACCGGGCTGTGGGGCCTGCTGGCCGGCATCGCCGGCCCCCGCACCGCGATCGCCGTCGCCGGTCTTCTCATGCTGACCACCCCCTTCCTGCTCCCCCGGCACGACCGCACGCCGCACCACGAGCGAGATCTGGACCGGAGCCCCATGTGACAGACCGCATGCGCCACCCGCCCGAAGGCAGGCTGTGACTGGTCCGCCGATGCGCGTCCCGTCCTCTTCCTCGCCGGGCAGCAACGGCCGACTGGGGCGTTCTCGATGCGGGACCACGAGGCCGGTGTTCATACAAACGCCATCGCCGAGGACCGTGACACCGCCGCAGTGATCGGCACGTCCGGATGCCCGCCACACCCGGGCATCGGCCCCGTTGCCCAGCACCGGACGGTCCGCGGCGATGACCAGACGTGAGTCCGTATCGATGATGACCTGCACGTTCGCCGAGAATCAGTAGGTGCGCGAAGAGGCTGCAACCTGCGGACGCGGATTACGGTGGCGTCCATGGGCGCGGTCTGGCCGGTTGCGCCGAGGTGGGCGACGCTCTGTGCGGTGTCGTGCAGGGGCAGGTTCGGCAGCCCGGTCGAACGTGCGATCCGGTCCTCCGTACGAGCCCGCAACCGGTGACGGAGCTCGAGTTCCGCGATCGGCGGCGCGTCGCTGTGCCTGATCCAGTGCCTGCTCGTGGGACAGCGGCCGCGGCGTTTCCCGGATCTCCACCCGGACCTCGCCGTGCCGTACACGGTCTGGACGGGTCCCTGGGGCCGGTCGACGAAGGTGGCGCGCGGCGCCTCGTGCCTGCGGATCAGATGGGCGACCATCTCCACGACCTGTCGGCGGATATTGAAGTAGTGGTTGTCCTTTCCAGATGGCGTGCTGTCCCCGGCTGAACGGTGCGGAACCGGAACGGAGACCAGTGAAGCGCACCGTTTCGGAACGCAGAAGGCGAAAGCGTGGAATCGTTATCGGACACCTTTGACGGGCACCACGAAACGTCCTTCCGGCGGAGCCGGCAGGAATTCGACGATGCGAAGGAAGGGTTTATCGATCGATGCTGCTGATGACGCGGAACTGGGCAGCGCCTAGCAGTTCCGGCGAGGCGGGCGCCCTATGTCGTCAAGAGGGGCGATCGATGGACTTGGCAGCACGACGTGGGCAGCAGGAAGGATGTCGATCAGCTTCACCTGCAAGCCAGCAACAGCGTCGAGCGTTTTTCTAGACCACCCGAGGGGTCCTCGCGGCGGCCGCGTCACGGCGCTCGACCCGGCTCCGGTGTCGTCCGGTCGCCCGGTCGCCCGGGCGTCACTTTCGCGCACTCTTCGGACGGAGCGTCCGGCCGGCCGATGTCTCGCCATGTGAACTCTCGAGAGAACTCCTTGCCGATGTGCCGGACCGACTGGCAGGCTGAATCGTCCGACGGGGGCCTCGGAGGCATGCCTTGGCAATGTCGCTGCCATTCCCCACCGATTCGCATTTCACTTACGGGGAATCCCGGAATGTCTGCCGAGGATACGGAGGAAAGGCTCCATATGGGCAAGGTTTACGAACGACTGGACGGCCGCACCCGAGAGTTCATCGAAAAGCAATCTGTGTTCTTCGTGGCGACCGCACCGGCGGACGGCGGCCGGGTGAACGTGTCCCCCAAGGGGTACGCCGACACCTTCACCGTCCTCGACGACACCACGGTGGCCTACCTCGATCTGGACGGAAGCGGCATCGAGACGGTCGCCCACGTGCGGGAGAACGGCAGGATCACCCTGATGTTCTGCGGCTTCGAACGCCGGGCGGTCATCGTCCGGTTGTACGGCACCGGCCGGGTGGTCACCCCTCACGACGACCGCTTCCAGGAGTTGCTGGCCCGATTCGGCTCACATCCCGGCGTGCGCTCAGTCATCGTCGTTGATGTCGACCGGATCGCCGACTCCTGCGGCTGGGGCGTACCGATGATGACTTACGCCGAGGACCGCAGCACCCTCGACCGCTGGGCCGTCCGGCAGGACGTACAAGCGACGCGCGCTTACCGTGCCCAGCACAACCGCACGAGCATCGACGGCATCCCGGGGCTTGCCCCCGGAGAATCCGACCCGGTGACGGTCCGTTCCTGAACGGGCCGCTGAGGCGCCATCGCTGAGCGGTCGGGAGAACGGGCTTCCGGCCGGCAGGCTGCCGGCGTCTTCGCCTCACTTCGAACCCAAGGCCGACTGCTTCCTCGCCTTCGTCGGCACAGCCACGACGCTCATCTGCCGTCGGCGTCCGGTCAGGACGTCATGCAGACGACGCACCATGTGCAGTGTGTCGCCATCCCTGAACCGCCCACAAAGGGCGTCTGGCTGGTGAGCTCGTCGACAAGACGTGTCCGATCCGGTCGGAATCCGGTCGGTGCCGGGGAGTTCTTCGTCGGCTTCGGCGCCGAGACCATCTCCTGACACTCTGCACCCACTGTCGGACACAGAGCTGGAGAAACTGATGCGGGAAGAGGAGATCGACCACAGACTCCGAGCCATGCTCGCCCGGCCTTGGCGAAACCCATATCGAGCCGACGCCACCACTTCAGCGAGTTCGGTATGCGGGCCGGGCCGTCGGCCGACTGGAACGCGCAGCCAACTATCGGCCAGCATCACATGGTTCATGAGCGTAGTCCCTGACGTTGCGGAAAGCCGGAGGCAGAGGGGGCTGTCCCCGTGGTGTGGTGCGTCGCTGTTGAGACGGTGGAGTCGACCGCGACGAGGCCGTTGATCTCGTCGGCGAAGTCGAGACCCGGCAACAGGAGGTCTACGTCCGGTTCGTCGGTGACGTAGAGCACGGGTTCCCGGCGGAGCTACAGCCTTTCTGGATCGGTGACACCTGATACCGGCGCCCCAGTTGCCAGGTTCACTCCAGCGCAAGCGCGGAGATCTTCTCCACCCGCTCCACGGCCGGCACCAACGCGGTGCCCGTCGTACCGGCGGCGTACGCGGCCGCTCCGGCCCCGGACCCGCTTGTCTTCGTGGACCTCCGGAAGTGCCGCCAGGGCCGGGCACGTCCTGAGAACCGTGTCGGTCCACCCAGCGTCCTCTCCGGGAACGGACCCGGAACGCACAGAAGGCTCCTCCCCATGCCCACGCAGCACGACCGCACGGTGCCACCGACGAGCGGGAGCCCGCAACGCGGATTCACCGCCACGACATTCGTCGTCCTGCGGCGGCACCGGGGCGCTCTGGCAGGTGCGACGGTACGCATCGTCGGCCTGTCCGGACTGGCCGGGCTGCTGATGACGGCCGCGATATTCGCGCTCGCCTGGCCCGTCTTCACCCGTATGCGGAACCAACGTACCTGGTACCACCATGTCGAGGACCCCTACCTGCACGACCACACCGACCTGGCACTGGTCGCCCTCTGCACTCTCCCGCTCTTCCTGATTCTCCTCGGCACCGGCAGCGCGGCCGTGCAGACTGCGTGCTCGCGGGCGGTTGCAGCGGAGTCGCGCGAGCTCGCGCAAGGGGACTCGTCACGTGCCGTGGCCCCCGCGCGGCTGCAATCGGTGCTCGCCGTGTACACGCTGCGCAGCCTGATCGTATGGCCCCTGCCGCTGCTCTTCGCAGCCGTGGCGGACAGCCTCACCGGCCTCCATCTCAACACCGACGAGCAGCTTCTGGAACGCGGATCGTGGCCCCACACACTCATCGCAGCCTCCCCGGCGGTGGCCGCGTTCGCCGCCGTGCTGCTGCGCCTCGCGCTGGCCCTCGCCCCGGCCGCCGCAGCCGAGGGCCTCGGCCCCCGCGCTGCTCTGCGCCGTTCCTGGTCACTGACGAGGACGCGCGCCGGAGCGGCCCGCGTCCTCGCCCTCCCGCTGGCCGCGCTCACCGCTGGGGTGCTCCGGCTGGTGGTGCAGCTCGCCCTGCCGCTGCGGCCCCTCGTGCGAGCCCTCCTCGAGCAGGCCACGGGTAACTTCTTCGCCGCGTATTATGCCGGCATCCTCGCCCCCGTCATCGCCGGCATCCTGGTCACCGCGGCCGTGACTCTCCCCGTCACGTGCACGGCCTTCGCGGCCCTCCACGACCAGCTGCGGTCGCCCCGTACCTCTCCCCGAGGCGCCGGGGACACGGCGGACTCCGCCGCCTGACGTTTATCGCCCCCGCCGGGTCCGAAGCAGCGCAAGCTGCTCGAGATGCTGCGCCTGGCACTCGCCGTCAGCGACGCCGGTCTCGTCGACGAGCTGGTGCTCGACGACATACCCAACTACACCCGGTCCGTCCGCGCGATCCTCCGGCGCGCCGGGATTCTGCGGGTCTGGGACGAGCCGCCAGAACCCCGAGAGGGGCCACGGCCCAGGACCGTTCGAACGCCGCGACGCCGGCCCGAGCCACGCCGCCGGGTAACTCCGCGGTCCTGCCGAAACTGCGGCTGCTGGTTCTCAGCGAACGCTCTCCGATTCCGCCCAGTCCAACCATTAGTTCCAAAACCGCAGTTCAGAGCCACCGTATTGACGCAATTTTAAAATTCGACCACCCTAAAGCGTCGACTGCTCGCGTCTGGGGCGAGCACACCCAGCGAAAGGAAATGCTGTGGCGAAGGGTCATAAGTGTCCGAACTGTGGCAAGAACACGCTTCAGCCGTACACCACCAACCAGTTGAGGTGCTCCAACTGCGACACGACCGTGAAGAAGGATCAAGTCTCCTGAACTACGAGCACCTGCTCCGCTACCTCAACGGCGTGCACATCTAATAAGTTGTTGTCGTTCCGACTGTGGTCGCCGAGTTTCCGCTGGTCAGGTGTGAAGTCGCTTTTCCTGCAGTAGAGATGGCACGTCGCGCTCTCTCTGCTGCGGAGGTGCCGGATGCCGTTGGTGATTGGGATTGCTCGAGGAGGAGGTCGCGGCCCGGATGCACTCTTCGGCAGCCGGCCCCGTCGCCCGTCGTGCGTCTGCTCTGGCTTGGAACCCCGCTGACGAACCTCCCGGTGCGCCCGCCCGCAGCCGACGCCTTCACCGAGGAATGCTCACTGACTTCACTGCTGGGTACTGCGAACTGCACTGAGGGGTAGTGCCGCTGCGGTACAAGGGTCTGTTGCGAAAGTGGAGGCTGAGCACAGGGCGGGGGCTCCGGGACGGCACTCAGCGGGGTCCGAGTCCTGTCCGTCCGTCGAGGAGTTCGCGGACGATGTCCAGATGACCAGCGTGACGCGCGGTCTCTTCGATCACGTGCATGACGATCCCGCGCAGGTCGGTGACTTCGTCCCCCAGGGGACCGGGGTGACGGCCCCGCGGGGGTGCCGACAGTGGCGTGCGGGCGATCACGGCGTCGGAGCGCCGACACTGGTCGTCGTAGAAGGCGAAAACCACCTCAGGCGGTCGTGGTGTCGTCAACGGGGCATGGTCGTCGGGCCATGCCAACGGCTCGACCGCCCCGGTGACGACCTCCTGGAACCAGTGCCGCTCCGCGTGTCCCAGGTGTTCTATGAGCCCGAGAGGCGTCCAGCCGGAGGGCAGGACCGACGTGGTCAGGGCTTGCGGGTCGAGGCCGTCGACAATGGCCAGCACGCTGGCTCGCTGCGCTACGAGGAACGCCGACAGAGCCTTCTTCTCCTTGTCGTCTGAGTTCATACGCGCATGGTGCCAGCAGCCACTGACAAGAAGTGCCGTGCGCGCACCAGCGGCAGGGGCGCGAGCGGGGCGGCAACCCGCGTCGGCCCAGGCCGGCTTGAGGGGTGGGCGCGTCACGTCTCCTGGCCCTCGGCGGAGTTCCGCTCGCGGAGTCGAGGCCAAAGGCTGTTGTGTAAGTTGATCTTGGCTGGAGATGATCTATGTGTGATGCGAGGGGATCTGACGGATCGACAGTGGGCGCGACTGGAGCCTTTGCTTCCAGCGGGGTTGAAGCAGGGGTGGCCTCGAACGTGGACCCGTCGGCAGCTGATCGACGGGATTAGTTGGCGGACGCGGGCAGGCACGCCGTGGCGGGACGTGCCTGAGCGGTATGGCCCGTGGGACCGAGTCCATGACCTGTTCCGCCGGTGGCAGCGCGACGGCACCTGGAAGCGGATCCTGGAAGAGCTGCAGGCACAGGATGAAGCGGGGGGGGCTGATCACCTGGGACGTGAGCGTGGACTCGACCGTCTGCCGTGCCCATCAGCACGCTGCAGGCGCCCGTAGTGGCATGACAGCCCGCAGTTCCACAACTCGGCCTTCGGCCGCCCCGTCCGCGCCATGGAGCAAGCCTACACATATCTGAATAGAATTCCCGACTCAGAACACTAGGGCCTGTTGCGAAAGTGCTGGTCACAGTCACTCGTTGATGGCTGCGACCAGCACTGTTGCTTCATGGCGCACGGCCAATTTTTTGTATCGCGTGGCTACCGCGCGGTGCCGTTTCAGCCGGTTGATCCCGCGCTTTACGGCGTTGCGCTCCTTGTAGTCGTCCTTCTCGAACTTCGGCGGCCGACCGCCTCGAAAGCCGAGCTTCTTCCGGTTGCGAACCTGGTCGGCCTTCTCCGGAGTGGTGCACCCGATCCTGCGTCTACGCGGGTAGGAGCGGTTCGCGTGAGACCCGTAAGCCTTGTCTGCGCGGACCTTGTCAGGGCCGGTCCTCTGGCCGCCCCGGCCCAGGACGAGGGACGCGGATACCGTCGAGCACGGGCTGACACTGTCGGACGACGAACGAACCGCACTCGAGGAATGGGTGCGGCGTCGTTCCACGCCGCAGGCGTGGGCCTTGCGGTGTCGGATCGTCCTG
>NZ_JBHWVO010000038.1:0-58095 GCF_042736635.1 Streptomyces sp. NPDC060035 | reverse complement strand
CCCGCTTCCGCACACCAGCCGACATCATGACGTTCCTCGCTCCAGACCCCACCCAAACCAAGATCAAAAAAACGAGTTAATGATCTGCACGCCCTAAGAGACGGCGGAAGGCGAGCCAGCGGGCGCCCCACCTCTCCGCCGCCAGCCTGCATTCCCACCTCAGAGCCGCCGCAGTCGCCGACGAGACGAGAGGCGGCAACGCGTGCCATGTGACCTTGGGTGGCCTGTACCTACGCGCTCCGCTTCCGCTGCGGGTCATGAGCACGACTAGTCAACCGGCGCCCAGGCTGTGGTCTTGAAAGTGTAGGAGGGCAAGTGGAAGGGATCGGAAGGATCGGAGTAGCGCTTCCATTTCGCTTCGGTGACCTCTGCCCGTGCGACGGTCCCCTCCTCCGTCTCGAAGCAGAGCGTCATCCCGGCCTTGATGGGCTTCGCCTCGTAGACAGCGTCCCAATCTTCGATGGTCTGAAGGCTTCCCGATCGGGCAGCGATGAGGCATTCATCCGGCCCTGGCTTGGGCATGTCTGCGACGCCAGCAGACCGAGATCTCACATAATGCCCGAATTCGATATAGCAGGCTCGAAGGTCGAAATCGGATCCATCTGGATTGACCGAACCGCTCATCCAGGCCCGCCCCTCGTCGAAGTCAACGGAGCTGTTGCACTCCGATGGGTACGGCAGATTCACTGTGAAGGTTCGATCGTTGTAGAGCGGCGTGAACGCCATCTCCGGTGAAGGTGTCGAGACAGGCGACGCTGTGAGCTCCTTAGACGGAGTCTTTTGGCTGCCCGTCACCCCCGTGCGCCGGTCGTTCTCATCCCCAGCGCACATCGCGTCGCCGCTGCAATTCATCTCCGTGCCACTGCACCCGGTCACCACGAGAGTTGCAAGCATCACGAGGACGGCGCATCGCGCACTCCTCGCGGGTCTCACTTCGGGTTCTCGATACGGACGTTGTCGCTGTTCCCGCGCATCGCGTCATCCTGGCAGTTGTTCTCTGTGCCACCGCTGTTCGTAATAAGTAACGCGATGCCTGCGATCAACGCCGGTCTGAGGGTTCACCCGCGAGAGGGACCGGCTGTGGCTATGCCTGCTCTTCGAAGTCACCTGCCCTTTGGTGAGAAAGGTTCAGGCCAATCTTGCTCCCAGGCGGTACGGAACCACCGTGTGGGTCTGGCGCTGAAGAGTCGCTGGATATGGCGTTCGAGGTTGCGGCATCTCAGCCCGTGAGCCACCCATAACTGGCCCACCCCAGAAAGGGAATATGCCATCTCGCTAGTCCGACGTCTCGCTCCTACCTAGCGTCGCTGTGCGTGTACTGTGCACCTGCTGTCACAGGAGTCACGGTTCGCGCGACCGATTCATTGGTCCCGAGAAGCTCCTGGAGTTCACACAATGAGACATGCTCGCAAGAGACTCGCGCAGATAGCCTCTGCCACGCTCCTGGTCACCGTCGCCGCCACACTGCCCGCATCTGCTGGCGAATCCCCAAAGCCGCTCACTTCTCCCACCCGGGCGGCAGCGCTGGCACAGCAGCTCGGCGGCGATCGGACCGGCGGCGTGTACTACAAGGATGGGCGTCTCGTCGTCGCGGTCACCGACCAGGCCGCCGCGCAGACCGTCCGGGAGGCGGGCGGGACCGCGAAGCTGGTGACCCGCAGTGCATCTGAGCTTGCGTCCATTCACCGCCAGCTTGACCAGCTGGGGAACATCCCCAATACGACGTGGGGTGTCGAGGCCGACACCAACCAGGTGAGCGTTGAAATCTTCGACGAGGTAATACCCGCGGGCCAGGGCAGGATTGAGAAGGTCGCGGCAGTTCACCCGGGTGCCATACGCATCAACAGGATCGGCAACAAGCTGAAGTTCAAGGCTACCGACCTCCGCGGCGCCAATGGGATGATCTCCGATGGCTGGCTGTGCAGTGCCGGGTTTAACACCAAGACCTCCTCGGGGGCGATCTACACGCTCACCGCCGGACACTGCGTACCGGGTAGCGGCAACGGCTGGTACATGGACTACAACAGCGCCAAGATCGGCAACCAGAGCGCGTACAGCTTCGGAACCGGCACCGGTGGCTTCTGTGACGGTGTCACTCGCGGCTGCGACTGGGCCACCATCAAGGTAAACGGCCCCGACATCAACCCACTTGGGTCTGTCCGGTTCGGCCCTAGTGACGTCCGCGAGGTCGTTAACTCCCGCTACCCGGCGGAAGGGGAGTCCGTCATCAGGGCCGGGGTCAACAGCCAGGACACGACGGGCAACGTCACCAAGACGAATATAACCGTCAATGTGGAAGGCAAGACGCTGTACTCCATGATGGAGACGAACAACTGCGCTCTGAGCGGCGACAGCGGAGGGCCCGCGCTCCACGGAACAACGGCCCTGGGTCTTCTCTCCGGCGGCACTGACGAGACCGTGTGCAACTCCACCTCCAGTGGCACCTACCGGAACTTCTTCACGAAGGTGCAGGTGGTGCTGGAAGAGCGCGGGCTTCACGTGAACTGACCGCGCTGCCCCATCCAGCTGCCACAGCCGGTGAAACCTGTCCGGGCCCGGACACGTCACAGGGACGGAACAACTAGCCGCTCCGTTTGTCCGGGAGGTCACATGCGCATCAGGGTGTCGCGCTCCGTCAGTCTGCTTGCTGGGGTTGCCTTGGCCGGAGTCGGCCTGGGGACCGTCTCCGGTTGTGGCAGTCAGAAGGCGGCCGTCGGTGGCACAGATGTGCTCGCGGACCGTGCCCGGCAGGTTGCCGAAGCTTGGGACGGCTCAACCGCAGCCGCCGCGTGGCGTGCTGGCTACCACCCCATGGGGGAGGCGGTCCAGCTGCCGCGGGGCGGCCTGCGTAGCCCGGCGGATAAGCAGGCCTACGAGGACCAGAGCTTTGTCCTGCGCGGTGAGTTGCCCGTCACCTGGCCGAAGGACGGCCAGGTGACGTGGGCCGCGGGTAAGCCGCTCACCCGTGCACTGGTGGGGCCGGACGAGTCATACAAGACCCTGGCTGGCAGCCGTGTGAACGGAATACCGCACCTCACGGTGATCGGAGCGAAGCTGGGTGGGATGCGTGTGGCCACCAGCCGCGGACCGGCAACGGTCCCGGCCTGGCTCTTCACCCTGGACGGCTATACCACCCCCCTCAAGCAGGCCGCTGCCATCTTGTCGAAATCCCCTCAGCCGCCCATCCGGCCAGCCCGCGACATCCCCGGCCTTCCACTCAACCGGGTCATCCAGATTGCCGCAGACGGCCGCTCGGTGACCGTCGTTGCCCTCCATGGCGTCTGCGACGACGGCCCCGCGGTGGACGTGCTGGAAACAAGCGGCAGCGTCGTGTTGTGGGCCTCCGTCAAAGACCGGAAAGACAGCGGCAACTGCACCAAACAGGCAAAGTTGCAGCAGGTGACGGTGAAACTGGAACACCCCGTGGGTGACCGCATCCTGCTCGACGCGCACACCGGTCAGCCAGTCCCCTACAAGGGGCTACACGGGATTTCGCCGAGCGGGAGTTGAGATTGTCGTTTCCGTTCCCTCTCCGGTTTTACATCCACGGAGCGGTGGAACCGGGCTCGACGACACTGCAGGGCCTATTGTGCGACATCCCGTGAGTTCTCCTGAGCTCTGCTGAGTCCTTTCCCTTGTGGCCAGGGGGTTCCTCCTCCTTCGAGTGCTCTGTGGTCCGGTGACGTAACTTCGGGATTCTTGAAGCGTTCTCACTTCGTCCGACAGATCAGCAGTCGGGCTGAAGGCGAGGAGCCTCGGGTTGGCGGCACTGGCAGTCGTACGGGACCTGCGTGAGCACTGGGCGCCGGCATCGGTTGAGGAGCTGGAGCGGTTCGAGACCGACGTGCTGTCCGGGTTCGTCCTCGCTCGGGCCTCGGCAGGGCTGGCGGACGGCACCATCCGCGGGGACGTCGGGCATCTGGACCAGATCAGGACCTGGTTCGGTCGACCGCTGTGGGACATGGAGTCGGCCGACGCTGACGCGTACTTCGGGAAGGTGCTGCGGGGTTCACCTGGCGGGACTCGGCTGGGCCGGTCGCAGGCGCTGACCACGTACTTCATGTTCCTGGAGTTGCGGCACAAGGTCGAGCTCCATCGGATGACGGGCCGGGTCGTCGAGTGCCCGATCGACGAGATGAACAAGCCGCGTGGGGCCAAGGACGCCCAGCTGCGGATTCCGCCGAGCGAGCCGGAGGTCGGGACGCTGTTCACCGGCTGGGGCGGTGAACTGGCGACCTGCCGCAAGTTCGCCCCTACCGCCAGGAACTACACCGCCTCGAAGCTGTTGTCCCAGGTCGGCCTGCGGGTGAGCGAGGCATGCGGGCTCGACCTGGACGACATCAAGTGGGACCTGGGCCGCTTCGCCAAGCTCCACGTCCGCCACGGCAAGGGCGCCCGCGGCTCGGGTCCGCGCGAGCGGATGGTGCCGCTGATCAACGGCGCCGACCGGACACTTCGGTGGTTCATCGAGGACGTCTGGGGCCAGTTCGACGACGACCACACCCGTCCCGGCGCCCCGCTGTTTCCCTCCGAGCGCAAGAACACCGACGGCTCTTCGCGCCGGGGGGCCGGCGACGACGCTCTGCGTGACGGCCTCAAGAACGCGGCCAAAGCGCATCTGCCGGGGTGGGGCGAGAAGCTGACGCCGCACGTCCTTCGGCACTTCTGCGCATCCCAACTCTATGCGAACGGGCTGGACTTGCTCGCGATCCAGGAGGTCTTGGGACACTCCTGGATTGCCACGACGATGCGCTATATCCACGTTCAGCAGACCCGGGTCGAGGACGCCTGGGTCGCCGGGATGGAACGGGCCGCGAAGCGGCTGGAAGGACTGGTCCGATGAGGTGGAACCTGCGGCTGACCGCCGCGAACAAGGGCATCTGGAAGGCGTCCGAGCTTCAGCGAAACCTTGCGGAGCACGGCCTGGTGATCTCGGCCGGGAAGATGTCCGGGCTGTGGTCCGGGCAGCCGGTCTCGCTCAAGCTGGAGGACCTGGATGTCATCTGCGTCGTCCTCGGCTGCGAGATCGGCGACCTGCTGATCCCGGAGCCGGGCAAGGTCACCCGACCTGGCCGGAAGGAGACCGATCGAGTCGCGGTCGGCTCCGGCACCACTGCCCCGGCGGTGGTGCCCAAGCGCCGCGATGGCCGGTCGCTGCCTCCGGCATGAGCCGGTATCCGAAGGGCTACCGCAAGCCCATCGACTCCTGCGACAGCTGCCTGGCCTGGGGTGACTTCAGCGGACGCCACTGCCCTGCCTGCTACATGTTCGGCCGCAGTCACGAGACGGCCACCTGCCTCGGCTGCCGACGCGTCCAGCCGCTGAAGTGGGGCTACTGCCGTCTGTGCTGGTGCCAGGCCCGGCTCCACGCCAAGACCACCGTCGGCCAGCCGCCCGCCGAGGCAGACGTGAGGGCCCGGCTCAACGCCGTCCGGCACCACCAACTGTTCTTCATGGGCCTGCACTACCGCAGAGGATCTGCACCCGTCGTTGCACGGCGCGGAGGAGGGCGGGGAGCCGTCCGGAAGCCACCACCCGCGCCGGCCTGGCGGCCGAGTCCCGGCTGGAGGCAACTGCCGCTGTTCGGGCAGGTCCCGCGTGACTACGGCCGTCTCGACCCGGCCGCCGTCGATCTGGCCAGCCCCTGGCTGGCCTGGGCGAAATACTTCGCCTACCAACTCGCCGAGGCACGGGGCTGGGGACGCGGCATCCGCTTCGCCGTCAACCGCGGCCTGGCCATCGTGCTCACCGAGTACGTCGAGGGCGACGTCATCCGCCACAGCGAGATCTTCACCCCGCTCAGGGCCCTCGATCTGCGGTTCGGACACACCGCCACGGTCCTTGAGGAAATGGGGATCTTCCTGGACGACAGCGAGCCCTCCTTCGAACGCTGGCTTGCCGAGCGCCTGGAGGGCCTCGCCCCCGGCATCGCGGCGGAGGCCGAGCACTGGACCCGGGTTCTGCACGATGGGGCCCCCGCAGCCTTCCGCGGCAGCAGAGCACGGTCTGGCTCGACCTCAACGGGGCCCGTCCGGCACTACTGGGCTGGTCGGACCGCTACGACCACCTGCGGGAGGTGACCCACGAGGACGTCCTCACCCACCTCAAGACCCTGCACGGCCATCACCGCCGAGACCAGCTCGGCGCCCTGCGTTCCCTGTTCACCTGGGCCAAGCGGACCGGCCTGATCTTCCGCAACCCCACCAGCCGCATCAAGGTCGGCCAGAACGAATACGGCGTGCTCCAACCACTCGCGCCCGCCCAGATCGACCGCTCCGTCGCGGCAGCTACCACCCCGGCCGCGCGACTGATTCTCGCCCTCGCCGCGGTTCACGCCGCCCGAGTCGCCCAGATCGGCACCCTCATGTTCGACGACCTCGACATCGGCAACCGCCGGCTGACGATCGCCGGACGAGCACGCCCACTCGACGACCTCACCATGAAACTGCTGCTGGACTGGCTGGAACACCGGCGACGCCGGTGGCCGAATACAGCGAACCTTCACCTGCTGATCAACAACCAGACCGCCACGAAGACCAACCGCGCCAGCAACCACTGGATCAGCACCGCGATGCGCGGGCAGGACGCGACGCTGGAGCGTCTCCGCGTCGACCGGCAACTCGAAGAGGCCCTCACCCACGGGCCCGACCCGCTCCACCTCGCCCAGGTCTTCGGGCTCGACGAGAAGACCGCAATGCGCTACGCCGACTCGGCTCGGCGCCTCCTGGAAACCAGTGCCGAATCGTGGAACGTCGTGACAGCATCGACGGATGATCAACGCTGAGGACTTGGTCGGCAGACACGTTCTGAAGGTGACGACATCCTGGCACCACTACCAGGAGACCGAGCCCTCCCTCCTGCACATGTGGCTGCACATGGACGGCCTCGGCCCCGTCCGGTTCCACACACTGGGCGACGGGTTGTCCCTTGAGATTGACCAGCCTCACGGCCCCTACGACCTGGACGAATACGGCCACACCACGGTCGAGGACGACCTGCCCGGTTTCCCCATGACCCGGTTCGTCGGCCAGCGGATCCTCTCCGTCCGGGAGATCCGCTACCAGCACGGCAACTACGACTTCGCCGTCGGCATCACCGTCCCGTTTTCCGACGGGACCATCCGCATCCTCAACCTCGCGGACGAGATCGTCCTGGCCCGTGACCAGCATCTGGGTCCGGTTGAGGAGCATCTCCACGAGGCGACGACGCCCACGAGCCAGGACGCCTCACCCTGAGTCGGCACGAACTCGGGGGTCGATCCCCGCAGAGCACAGCACCCGACCCGCGGGTTCCCGCTGAAGAGCCTTCAGTTTCCCTGAACCCACGGGGCTCCGCGGCCTTGGGGACCATCGGTACAGCCGTTGGCGCTAAGCCCTTGATCATGGTCGTCTAGCACAGGCGATCGGCCCTGTGGGGGGTTCACCGGAAGATCCTCGATCACTGGCGGGGGGTGGCTACCGTCCGCCGCATGCCGGTGGAATTTCTGACTGATGAGCAGGCCGTTATCTGGATTTCTTGCGCTCGGCTGGCGTGATGAGCTGGTCCTTTGTGTGGCTGACAGTGTCAGCCACCTCTCCTAGAGTTGCTCAGTGTCACCGGAGCCGATCCGGCTGGCACCGCACGCATGGGAGGCCCCACCCGCATGACCACCTCGCCGTCCGAGCGCCCCCTCACCTACGCTGAAGACCTCCGGCACGAGGACGTTCACGCCCTGGAGACATTCCTCAACGTCCAGTTGGGGCGGGTGTACGAGGAGGTCGGCGAGACTGGTGAGACGTCCTTCGCGATGCGGTCTCTGCTCATCCTGGTCTGCGACTCGGCCGGGCTCCTGCACACGCTGCTCGCGGTGGAGCGGCCGGAGACGTGGCAGCGGGCCGCGATCGTGCGCGAGTGGCAGCGGCTAGGCAGTACGGCCCACGAGTTCAACCACTGCGAGGGCTATGACCATGACCGCTGGTGGAACCAGGTACGGCACTTCGACGCCGCCGACGAGACCGCCGAACAGGACCGGATTCGCCGCTTCGCCGATGTCGGGCCGTACCCCGAGACCGGTCACTAACCGCGTGGGGCGGGGATGCCTCGTCGAAGGTCGCGGAGCTGACCGAGGGCCACGGCAAGTTCGTTGCGGAGCCGTTCGTTCTCCTCGTTCAGTTTCCGGTTGGCGTCCCGCAGCGCTCGCACCACCGTCTCGTGTGACTTAGTGGTAATCCGCTGGTGGTCTGGCAGGGCCGGTCGTCCCGTGGCGGGTTGCTTGCTCGCGAGGTCGCGCAGCCTGGCCAGCAGCAGGGCCTGGGCGTCGTCGTAGAGGAAAGTGCGGGATACCCCGGCCCGGGAGGCGATCCCGGCGACGGTGACCGGGCCGCCATCGCGCTTCAGGCTGTTCAGGACTGCTTGGACGCGTTCAATGCAGTCCAGGCGGCGTTGTTGAGCGGCTTCGGCCAGATGCGCCGAGTTGTCAGCCCGCATCGGCTGCCCTCTCAGTCTCGTGGCGGACGGCTTCGCTGCCGTCCGGTGGCGGGGACAACTCGTCGTATTCCTGGTCGGTGATGCTTGCGATGACATGCTCGACGGCGGTGGCCAGGCGCTCGTTGACGCCGGCAACGCGAGGACGCTCCGCTGCCGTGGCTCTGATCTGTAGTTCGCGTGTGCGGGCGAGGGTGTCGCGGTGGATCGGCAGGAACTGCCGATCGGTTTGGAAGTCTTCGCAGAAGTAGCAGCCGTCGGCGGCGGTCTTGGGGCAGGGACGCGCGATGTGCCGTCCGCACCAGCCGCCGGCCACCGCGTGGAGCCGGCGCCCGATCTTCTCGGCGAGCCACTCGACGCCGGACGCCGCACCGGCACGGCCACCGCTGGGGAACCAGCGCCCTGACGCTGACTCGGTCGGCACACGCGGTATGTCCACGGCTGCAACACCGTGGGCATACCGCAATCGCGGCGGGAGAACGCCTACTGTCAGGCTGCGAAGAGACGAGTGTCGGTGTGAGGTCTCTGAACTTCCTTGACGCCTTGTCGTCAGGAGAGCCTTGACGGTCCTTCTGGGTGCCCATGCCTTTGACGTAAAGCCTGGTGATCGCTCCGAGGTTCTTGCGGGGGCGGACGGCGAGTTGGTCCTCACCGTGCAGGATCCGGTAGCGAGCGACTCTGTCGGGACGATGTCGGCCTCGTCGTTCTAGACGAGGGGCACATGATCGGAGCATCCGAGCGGGAGGTCCGCTATGAAGCTCAGATCCAGAGGCTACTGCGTCGCCCCGATGCCTCCATGCGCCGCATCCTCTGTCTGTCTGCAGTGTTCCCCTCCGGTAGCGAACTCGACGACTTCGTCGCCTGGATCACCGACGACGAACCGGACGGCCTGCACCGCGAGACGTGGCGACCGACGCAGCAGCGCTTCGGCCTTGTCGAGTGGCGCAACGACCACGCTCGACTGACCTTCACACTCGGGCCTGACCGACCCTTCATCCCCCGCTATTTCGAGGGAAAGAAGCCGAGTGGCCGCCGCAGGAAGCTATTCCCAGCAGATCAGCGTGAACTCGTAATCGCCACTGGGTGGCGGTTGGTCGAAGATGGCCAGACCGTCCTTGTCTTCTGCCCGCAGCGAAATTCTGTTGAACCGTACGCCCGAGCGATCGTCGATCTTCACGACCGAGGACTCCTTCCTTCCGTGCTACCAGACGGCGTCGACCTGACTGATGCCCTCGCCGTGGGTGCTGAGTGGTTCGGGCCCGAACATCCCATTCTGCAGTGCCTCCGGCTGGGTGTGGCCATTCACCACGGTGCGCTGCCTGGTCCTTTCCGGCGCGAGATTGAACGACTTTTGCTGCAAGGCAGCTTGAAGGTCACCGTTGCCTCACCAACCCTGGCTCAGGGACTTAACCTGTCTGCGTCCGCCGTGCTATTCCACGGGATTCGACGTGGCGGGGACTTACTCAAAGGTTCCGAGTTCTCGAACGTGATCGGGCGCGCCGGCCGAGCCTTCGTGGACACCGAAGGGCTTGTCCTCTACCCGGTTTTTCAGCCCACTTCTTCACGTCGGCGGGCCTGGCATGAACTCACGCAGGGCGATGGCGGCAAGGATCTGCAATCGGGGCTCATCGAGGTCGGCATATCACTCTTGCGCAGAATGTATAATTCGGTTGGGTTGCGTTCGGCTGAGTCTTTCCTGCAATACCTCACTGGTGGCCCGGAATGGTCGTTTCCCGTCATGTCGCTGGAGACGGAAGCGCAGCGTGACGACGCGGCCATCAGTTGGCGGTCTGACCTAGGGTTGCTCGATGTCGGTCTCCTGAGCATTGTGGGCGACAACGGCCTGGACTCCGACTCTGATGCAGTGACGCAGACCGTGGCCGAAGCCCTGCGCGAGTCGCTCTGGGAACGTCAGCTTCGCCGCTCCGGCGAGTTCAAATCAGCTGCCATCCGCGAGCTGGTATACAGCCGGGCTAGGCACCTATGGCGGACGTCCACGCCCTCCCAGCGCCGCGGTTGGTTCCTTGCCGGGCTTGGGGCAGATGCTGGGTCCGAACTCGCTCAGGTGTCAGGACGTATAGTTGCCCTAGCGAGTCAGGCCGAAACGGCCATGCTCGAAACTGACCATAATGCGGCCTCTGACATTCTCATCGAAATCGCTAATTCTGTATTCGCGATAGAGACCTTCGCCCCCGAGACGGCACTAGAAAATTGGCGCGATGTGTTGAGGCGCTGGGTTTCCGGTTTTCCCGTCGGGGACCTTCCGGGCGACCGTATAGCTGTGGTGCAATTCATTGAGGCCGACTTAATTTACCGACTGGTGTGGGGAGTGGAGGCTGCCCGTGTGTACGAGGCCGCCCAAGGCAACCCTACTGCCGAAGATCTGTCGGGTGCGGCAGTAACCGCCATCGAGACAGGAACGTTCAACCGGGCAGCCTCAATCCTGATTCGCTCTGGATTCGACCAGCGCCTCGCGGCTATTTCAGCAGTCATGAGCACTAGGGCCACATTCGACTCGGCGGCGCAAATGCGGCTGTGGATCGGCAGCCTCGACCCAACACTCGCGTCCAACCGAAACTGGCCGACCCCCGAATCACGGTCAGCCTGGGAAACCTTCGCAAACCGCACCAGAACCCAGAGCGATCGTCAATGGAGCCGCCATACCAAGGATGTGACGGACGTTACCTGGTGCAAGGCGGCGCCAGAGCCGGGTGTATGGCTCCGCGTGACCGATGCTGGGCCAGATGGGATCGAGATCTGGTCAACAGGTTTCGACCTGCTGGGAAGGGCAGCCATTCGCCTCAACCCTGAGCGTCAGGGCATCTTGAAGGCCCGGCGGCACCACGCCGACACCGGGGTCGAACTGCATTATCGCGGCCCAGCTGACCTTCTTCCTCAGTCTTGACGTGCCCCGCAAATTGGTCAGCACCCGGGCAGCCCTCAGATGACGGCCCACGGCCAGCGCCGTCCGCGCACCGAAGTACAGAGCGCCCACCGCACATCCTGGGGTGACCCCCAGCTCGGCGCCTGGCTCCAGGTGCGGCCGCGCCTGGAGCAGTGGACGGTGGGTACCGCGCCGGCTGCGCCGTGGAGGTCCCGGGAGCCGTCGCAGATTTGGCACGGGCGCCGTATCGACTGAGATGTCAGGCCGCCGCGGCGCCCTCGGGTGCTTGCACCTTTCTGGCGTCGAAGTTGAGGCCGTTGTTGAGGAGTGTGGCGGCTTTGGAGACGGATCCAGGGAGGAGGTGGCGGTAGGTGCGGAAGGTGATGTTGATGTCGGAGTGTCCCATCCAATCTGCAACGTCGGTGATGGGGATGCCTTGTCCGAGGGCGTTGGAGGCGAAGTAGTGGCGGAAGTTGTACATGGTCATCCCCTGGGGGATGAGTTTTGGCTTCTGCTGCTGGAGGTTGGTCCACCACCTTCGGAGGGTGGTGGGGGAGAGGAACGCGTTTCCGGTGCTGGGGCGCATGGTCTTGAGGAGGTAGCCGCCTGCGAAGGTTCCGTGGGCGGCGGCGTAGTGTTCGATGCTTTCTCGGACGAAAGCGGGCAGGGGCACCTCGCGGAACTCGCCGGTTTTCCTGTGCTTGAGGGGTTCCAGGGTGACGGTCCGGTCGTGGACCTGCTGGTGCACCCGGTAGACGTCCTTGGCGACCATGTTGTTCACGTTGACGGCGAGGGCCTCGCCGTTGCGCAAGCCCATGCCGGCCATGAGGTCGACGATGAGGCGGAAGGCGTCGTCGTCGCGGGCCGCGCGCAGCAGACCGACCTGTTCCTTGGTGGGGATCACGGTCGGGCCCGGGCGGTACTCCGGCGGGCTGACATCGAGCAGCGGGTCGAGACCTACTATTCCGCGTCGGTGCGCGTCCTTGAGGATGCCCTTCACCCGCAGGAAGACCTGCGCCTGGGTCGCGGCGCCGACGTTGCTGCGTTCCATGGCGGTGATGAAGCGCTCCACCACGAAGCTGTCGAAGGTGTGCATCTTCCGCGAGCCGATCTCCGGATAGGCATGGGTGCGCATTCGGGACTCGGTCGCAGCCTTTGTGCTGCCGGTGAGACCACGCTTGCGGGCGAACCATGCCTTCGCGTACTCCTCGAAGGTCATCTCGCCGAGTGTCTCCTGCTGTTCGGCGACACTCTTCGGCGTGGTTTTGCGGGCTGTGTAGAGCGCGGTCAGGCGTTCGATGGCCGCGTCCTGGGTGGGGAAGCCGGACTCCTCGGACTGCCTGCCGCGGGTGTTGCGGAAGCGGATGGTGTAGGGGTGCGGGCAGCCGGAGGGCCGACGGCACTCGCAGGGCTTGAAGAAGCTGCCCATGCCCCGCGCAAGCTTGTTCGACGTGATTGTTACGGCCTCTTCTCCGAGTTCGGTCGTAACCGTGTAACCGGGCGCTGACCTGGGGTTATTGCTGACCTTTTGCTGACTTGCTGACCAGTAGTAAGCGTCTGACCTGCGTAAACCGTCCGGCGGGGCCATAACAGCCTGATCACGTGATGGCATCGGGACGCTCAGCGCGTCATTTCGGTGCCCGGGGCCGTGCCATCATCGAGCATCGATCGACCAGTGGAGTCCGAGTTGGGAGGGCGCGTGGCGATGGAGGCCGGCCCTCGCAACACAGACCAAGACGCACCGGATACGCAGCACGAGGCAGGACTGCTGAGCCCTGACGGGCCGGACGAGCACGACGTGACCCCCGAGGTCGAGGTCGAGCTGCGCCCCGCCCCCCGGCTGCGGATCTGGCAGCTCGCACCGATCGTCATGCTTGCCGCTGTCGGCTCCCTGATGTTCGCCTTCCCGCTCGCCTTCGAGTTCGGTGACGGTGGCGCTGTCGTGGCCATGCTGGGGCTGCTCATCAGCTGCTGCGCCGCGGGCTGGGGCATGATGGCGGCCCGCCGCGTCGGCCACACGTGGCCGGGACTGCCGCCCAGAGGATCGAACGAGCGCCCCGACTGGTGGGTGATCGGCCTGTACGTCGCCGTGTGCACCGGACTGGTCGCACTGGCCGTCTGGCGCGTGGCCCGGCTCCGCTGACCCAGCGGCACCGGTCCGGCTGAGGAGGCCGAGCGGCCGCCCAGCCGGATTCGGCTCGGCCGCCCCGGCTCTGCGGCCTGGGGGTGCGGCCTCGTACAGTTGCTTCGTGAGCACTTCGCAGATCCCCTTCCTCAAGGGACACGGCACAGAGAACGACTTCGTGATCGTTCCCGACCCCGACAACGCCGTCGGCCTTCCGGCCTCCGTCGTCGCCCGGCTCTGTGACCGCCGGGCAGGCATCGGCGGCGACGGCCTGCTGCACGTCGTACGGTCCGCGGCGCACCCCGAGGCGCGAGGCATGGCGGACCGGGCCGAGTGGTTCATGGACTACCGCAACGCGGACGGATCGATCGCCGAGATGTGCGGCAACGGAGTGCGCGTCTTCGCGGCCTACCTGCAGCGCGCCGGACTCGCCGCCGAAGGCGATCTGGCCGTCGCGACCCGGGGCGGCGTCAAGGAGGTGCACATCGCCAAGAACGGCGACGTCACGGTCTCCATGGGACGTGCCGTGCTTCCCGAGGGCGACGTCACGGTCTCGGTGGACGGCCGCAGCTGGGCCGCCCGCAACGTGAACATGGGCAATCCCCACGCCATCGCCTTCGTCGACGACCTGGCACACGCAGGGGACCTGCTTTCGGTACCGCCGTTCAGCCCTGCGTCCGTCTACCCGGACGGCGTCAACATCGAGTTCGTCGTGGACCGCGGGCCGCGCCATGTCGCGATGCGTGTCCACGAACGCGGTTCCGGGGAGACCCGCTCCTGTGGCACAGGCGCCTGCGCCGTCGCCGTCGCCGCTGCTCGCAGGGACGGTGTCGACCCCGCGGAGACCGGCACCCCCGCCACGTACACGGTGGATCTCCCCGGCGGCACACTGGTGATCACCGAGTATCCGGACGGCGGCATCGACATGACCGGGCCCACCGTTATCGTCGCCGAAGGCTTGATCGACCCGGCCTGGCTCGAAACGATGATCGGCTAGACCTTCGCTCGAATGGGTGATCCGTTTCACGCTGGGCGAGAGCTGGACTGCGCCGCGTGGTGGGGTCGGTAGCATCAAGCACCGGCCCGGAGGCGCATCCGCATCTCCTCACCGCCGGTCGACGTTGCCGGAGGTGCCCCATGAGCGCAGAGGCCGCCAATCCAGGTGCTCCCCTTCGCAAGCGCAGTCGTCCGCGGATCGATCTGCGCAGGCTCGGTCGTGTGGCCCTGCTCGGACCGGCCTCCCGCGACCGGCTGCCGGACGCCATCGGGCATGTCGCTGAGACCCACCGTGCCCACTACCCGGACGCAGACCTCAATAACCTCCGTCGGGCCTACATCCTTGCCGAGTCCTCCCATCGCGGTCAGATGCGCAAGAGCGGCGAGCCGTACATCACGCACCCGCTGGCAGTGACCCTGATCCTCGCCGAACTCGGTGCCGAGACAACGACCCTGACCGCCTCTCTCCTCCATGACACGGTGGAGGACACCGAGGTGACCCTCGATCAGGTGCGGGAGGAGTTCGGTGACGAGGTCTGCTATCTGGTCGACGGAGTCACCAAGCTGGAGAAGGTCGACTACGGCGCGGCAGCCGAACCCGAAACCTTCCGCAAAATGCTCGTCGCCACCGGAAACGACGTCCGGGTCATGTCGATCAAGCTGGCAGACCGGCTGCACAACATGCGAACCCTCGGTGTGATGCGTCCCGAGAAGCAGGCCCGGATCGCCAAGGTCACCCGCGATGTGCTCATTCCGCTCGCCGAAAGGCTCGGCGTGCAGGCGCTCAAGACCGAGCTGGAGGACCTTGTCTTCGCGATCCTCCACCCCGCGGAGTACGAACACACCCGGGCCCTGATCGCCGCGTCGGAGGCCGCGAAGGACCCGCTCGTGGAGATCGCCGAAAGCGTCAGGTCCACGCTGAGGGATGCCGACATCACCGCCGAAGTCCTCATCAGACCACGTCACTTCGTCTCCGTGCACCGGGTCAGGATCAAACGGGGTGAGCTGCGCGGCACCGACTTCGGGCGGCTTCTGGTGCTGGTAGGGGAGGACGCCGACTGTTACGCCGTCCTCGGTGAACTGCACACCTGTTTCACCCCGGTGATCTCCGAGTTCAAGGACTTCATCGCAGCGCCCAAGTTCAACCTCTACCAGTCGCTGCACACTGCCGTCGTGGGCCCCGAGGGTGCGGTGGCCGAAGTCCTCATCCGTACGCACCAGATGCACGAGGTGGCGGAGGCCGGAGTCGTCGCGCTCGGCAACCCCTACACCCATGACAACGCGTCCGCCGCACAGCAGGCCGAACCCGCCGACGGGGAGCGCGCCGACCCGACCAGGCCCGGCTGGCTCTCCCGGCTCCTGGACTGGCAGGAATCCGCCACCGACCCCGACACGTTCTGGACCACGCTGCGGGCCGACCTCGCCCAGGACCGGGAGATCACGGTCTTCCGTACCGACGGCGGGACGCTCGGGCTGCCCGCGGGCGCCAGCTGCGTCGACGCCGCGTACGCGCAGTACGGCGAGCAAGCACACGGCTGCATCGGGGCCCGCGTCAACGGCCGCCTGGCCACGCTCAGCACCGTTCTGAACGACGGCGACACCGTGCAGCTCCTGCTCGCCCAGGACGCCTCCTCCGGCCCCTCTCCCGAGTGGCTCGACCACGCCTGTACTCCCGCGGCACGGATCGCGATCACGGGCTGGCACGAAGCCAACCCCGACGATGCGCAGGAATCTCACGGAAACCGGCCCACTGCTCCGAGGCCACAGGCCCAGCCCGCGGACGACTCGGTGAACGGCCGCGGCAAGGCAGGAGGCCGCGCCGCGAGCGTGTCCGTCGACGGTCCGGGCGCCCCGGTCCGCCTCGCCGGCTGCTGCACCCCCGTTCCTCCCGACGACATCGTCGGATTCACGGTGCGCGGGGGAGCCGTCACCGTGCACCGGCGCGAGTGTCCGGCGGTGGCCCAGATGCGGGCGGTCGGCCGGGCAGCCGTCGGGGCCCGCTGGAACGACACGGGCGAATGGAGCGACGCGGCCGACTACCGGGTCACCCTCGTCGCCGAATCCTTCGGACGCCCCCGGCTGCTCGCCGACCTCACCGAGGCCATCGCCACCGCGGACGCGGCCATCGTCGCCGCGACCGTCGAGCCGCCCAGCGAACAGCGGGTCCGGCACACCTACACGCTGCAACTCCCGGACGCGGCAGGGCTGCCCGGCCTGATGCGGGCGATGCGCGACGTACCGGGTGTCTACGACGTGAGCCGGGCCCAGCAGCCCGCGGCCACGGCCTGACCGGTCGCCCGCTACGGCCTCGCCGTCTCCCGCCCCGCCACGACCTGCTGCCGCCGACCCTTTCCTCGGGCCACGTCGGCCGTCCGTGCATCCAGGCGTGAGGATCTGCGCGACCCCGTTCGAGTGGCGCGGCGCGCGGCACCCCCGTCCAGCACGTTCCCGCTGGTAGCCGTAGTCCATGCCGCTCATCTCCCGTCGACTTCGGGCCGCTCTGCTGGTCACCGCGTCGGCCACCCTCGTCGCAGCGACCGTGCCCACGCCCGTACCGCTCGGTATCGGCGACCGCCTGTTCCCCCAGCTCGGAAACCCCGGGTACGACGTCCTCTCGTACGACATCTCGCTCACCTATCACGGCAGCAACAGCAAGCCGCTCGATGCCGTCACCAGGATCAGGGCGCGGACCACCGCGCCACTGGAACAGATCAACCTCGATTTCGCACGTGGCGAGGTCCGCGCCGTGGAAGTCAACGGGCTGCAGTCCGAGTTCGCACTCAAGGACGAGGACCTGATCGTCCGCGCCCCCGCCCGGATCCCGTCCGGCGTGCCCGTGAACATCACCGTCCGACACACGAGCGATCCGTCCGGGAACGCGGCCGACGGCGGTTGGGTCCGGACGGCCGATGGTCTCGCCATGGCCAATCAGACCGATGCAGCGCACCGGGTCTTCCCCGGCAACGACCATCCCGCCGACAAGGCGTACTTCACCTTCCGGGTCACCGCCCCAAAGGACCTCACGGTCGTGGCGGGCGGCCTGTCCGGCGGAAAGCGACGACACGGAGCCGCCGCGACCTGGACCTACCGCACGGAGCACCCGATGGCCACCGAACTGGTCCAGGTCTCCATCGGCCGCTCCGCCGTCCTGCGGCGGAACGGTCCCCACGGTCTGCCCGTGCGGGACGTGGTGCCGGCAGCGGACCGCGAGACGCTGGAGCCCTGGCTGCGGAAGACCCCGGGGCAGCTGGCCTGGATGGAGGCGCAGGTCGGCCCTTATCCATTCGAGACGTACGGACTGCTCGTGGCAGACGCGGAGACCGGCTTCGAGCTGGAGACCCAGACGCTCTCGCTGTTCGAGCGATCACCGTTCATCGGGTCCGGGTACCCCGAGTGGTACGTCGACTCGATCATGGTGCACGAGCTGGCCCATCAGTGGTTCGGTAACAGTGTTTCCCCCCAGGCATGGTCCGATCTGTGGCTCAACGAAGGCCACGCCACCTGGTACGAGGCCCGCTACGCGCAGGAGCATGCGCAGAAACCACTGGAGCAGCGGATGCGTGAGGCCTACACGCGGTCCGACACATGGCGAGCCGCCGGCGGTCCGCCGGCGCACCCCGACGTCCCGTCCCCGGAGAACAAGATCAGCCTGTTCAGGCCGGTGATGTACAACGGCAGCGCGCTCGTCCTGTACGCGTTGCGCCAGGAGATCGGTGCGGGCGCCTTCGACCGGCTGGAGCGGACCTGGGTGCGCACGTACCGGGACGAGTCGGCGAGCACCGCGCACTTCACGACACTCGCATCGAAGGTCGCGGGGCGGGATCTGACCGCGTTCTTCGACGGCTGGCTGTACGGGGAGAAGACTCCGCCGATGCCGGGGCACCCGGACTGGCGCAGCACGAAGCCGCGGGCAACGAAGGGCTCGGCACCCGCACCTAAACCCGAGTGACGCGTCCAGCGGGGACATGCCACTATTCAGGTCGTCGGCACCGCGGCCGGCCGGGGATTCCACCCGTGGGAATCTTCCGGCAGGGTCACGCGTTGTGACTGACGTATCGGACTTCTATCGACGTAAGGATCCAATGACCTCCTCTTCTTCCCTTCCCCAGGACGCGCAGGACGCGCAGAGCGCCACGGAAAGCACCTCCGAGAGCCTCACCGAGAGCCTTCGGGCCGACGCCCTGATGGAAGAGGACGTCGCCTGGAGCCACGAAATCGACGGAGAGCGGGACGGCGATCAGCTCGACCGCTCCGAGCGCGCGGCCCTGCGCCGCGTGGCAGGGCTCTCCACCGAGCTCGAGGACGTCACCGAGGTCGAGTACCGGCAGCTGCGCCTCGAGCGCGTTGTCCTGGTCGGTGTCTGGACCTCGGGGACGGTGCACGACGCGGAGATTTCACTCGCCGAGCTTGCGGCGCTGGCGGAGACGGCGGGTGCCCAGGTGCTCGACGCGGTGTTCCAGCGGCGTGACAAGCCCGACCCGGCGACCTACATCGGCTCGGGCAAGGCACTGGAGCTGCGCGACATCGTTCTCGAATCCGGGGCCGACACCGTCGTCTGTGACGGTGAGCTCAGCCCGGGCCAGCTGATCCACCTGGAAGACGTCGTGAAGGTCAAGGTGGTCGACAGGACCGCCCTGATCCTCGACATCTTCGCTCAGCACGCCAAGTCCCGAGAGGGCAAGGCGCAGGTGTCGCTCGCACAGATGCAGTACATGCTGCCGCGACTGCGCGGCTGGGGCCAGTCGCTCTCCCGGCAGATGGGTGGCGGCGGATCCAGCGGCGGCGGGGGCATGGCGACCCGTGGTCCCGGTGAGACCAAGATCGAGACGGACCGGCGCCGTATCCGCGAGAAGATGGCGAAGATGCGCCGGGAGATCGCGGAGATGAAGACCGGCCGCGAGATCAAGCGCCAGGAGCGCAAGCGCAACAAGGTGCCGTCGGTCGCGATCGCCGGATACACCAATGCCGGGAAGTCCTCGCTGCTCAACCGTCTCACCGGTGCGGGTGTCCTCGTGGAGAACTCACTGTTCGCCACCCTTGACCCGACCGTGCGCCGGGCGGAGACACCCAGCGGCCGGATCTACACCCTGGCCGACACCGTCGGCTTCGTGCGCCACCTTCCGCACCACCTTGTGGAGGCGTTCCGCTCCACCATGGAGGAGGTCGGCGAGTCCGACCTGATCCTGCATGTGGTGGACGGCTCCCACCCGGTGCCGGAGGAGCAGCTCGCCGCCGTGCGTGAGGTGATCCGGGAGGTCGGCGCGGTCAACGTGCGCGAGGTCGTCGTGATCAACAAGGCGGACGCGGCGGATCCGCTCGTGCTCCAGCGTCTGCTGCGCACCGAGAAGCACGCAATTGCCGTGTCGGCCCGTACCGGTGCCGGCATCGACGAGCTGCTCGCCCTCATCGACGCCGAGCTGCCGCGTCCGTCCGTCGAGATCGAGGCGCTCGTGCCCTACACCCAGGGTGGACTCGTCTCCCGGGTGCATGCCGAGGGTGAGGTGATCTCCGAGGAGCACACGCCGGAGGGCACGCTGCTCAAGGCGCGGGTACACGAGGAGCTCGGAGCCGACCTCGCGATGTTCGTACCGGTGACCGGCTGACGTAGCACTGCGCTGCTTCTCGGGGCAGCGCCCGGACCGAAGGCCCGGACCCTCACGAAGAGGGTCCGGGCCTTCGGCCGTGGTGTCTGCGGGGTTTCCCGCCCGTTTACCGGCCCGCGAACTTCTCGCTCATCATGGAGAAGATGCTCCGCGCGCCCTCGCCGAGCCGAGGACCTGCCAGCCAGCCCGAAGTGACCGGGCCGATGGAGGTGTTGGAGACCAGTACGGATGTGCCGTCGGGGCCTGCCACGAACCAGCCGCCGCCGGAGGAACCCCCGGTCATGGAGCAGCCGATGCGGTACATCGTCGGCGTCCCGGGGCTGACCGAGAGGCGGCCGGGGCGGTCGACACACTTGTGCATGAGCTGTCCGTCGTACGGCGGACCCGCCGGGTAGCCCCAGGCGCCCATGCCGCTGATCTGCTGGATCTGAGGGGCGTCGAAGTCGACGGCGAGGGCGTTGCCCACGGTCTCCTCGAGCGACTTGGTGCCCTTCTCCGGCTTCACATGCAGCACCGCGTAGTCGTACGGGGCTCCCTCGCCGCCCGTGTGGCCACCGTCGGCGATCCACTCGCCGGAGGAGGCGGCCCAGTCCGCCCAGTACGCACCGTACGGAGCGATCTCCTGCGGCTGTGCGTTCTCCAGTGCGGCAGGGGACTTGCCCTGGTCGTTGTAGGCGGGGACGAAGACGATGTTGCGGTACCAGCCGCCGTTCGAACCGGCATGGACGCAATGTCCTGCGGTCCAGACGAGGTTGGACCTGCCCGGGTTCTCCGGGTCCTTCACCACGGTGCCCGAGCACACCATGGAGCCCTCGGGGGAATCGAAGAAGACCTTGCCGACCGGAGCTGCATGCTCGTGGTACGGCAGCTTCTCGGGCTCGGCCCGGACCGGGGAGGGCTCCGGGTCGCTCACGCCCTGGTCGCCGGAGAGGTCGCCGGCCGCCATGGTCTTCGCCGGGTCCTTGGCCGACTTCATCCGGTCGGGCTTCCACAGCCCCTCGATGACAGGGTTGACGAAGTCCTTGGCTTCACGCAGCCATGTGTCCTTGTCCCAGTTCTTCCATTCGCCGTCCTTCCACTTCTCCGGATCGACACCGTGCTTCCTGAGGGTGTCGGCCAGATCTGCGGGCATACTGCCCGAGCCCCCGGTGGACCCGGTGGATCCGGTGGATCCGGCGGTTTCGGCGGCAGGTTTGCCGGCGGCGTTGTCCTCGCCCGGGCCGCAGGCCGTGGCGGTGAGTGCGAGTGCCGCGACGAGGCCGGTGGCGGCCAGCAGCGGACGTATCGGTCGCATGGAAAAATCCCCCGAGCGTGGTGCGAATTGCCATGAACGCGTCATGCGGGTGATTCGGTGCACCCTCTGGCCATCCGTGGTGCGGAGAGCCCACCTTATGACGCGATGGGTCCCTGGCGCCTGCCACAGGGCCCGCACCGCCACCCGGCGTCGACGGCCCCCGGTACGACAACCGTCCGTACCGGGGGCCCGACGCGTTGCTGTTCGTGCGAGAAGGTGCGGCCCTGCCCGGACCGGACCTACTGACCTGCGTACTTCTTGCTGACGGCTGTGTAGATGCCCTTCGCCTCCGCTCCGAGGCGCGGTCCGGCAAGCCAACCGGCGGTGACCGGGCCTATGGAGGTGTTCGAGACCAGCGCCGGCTTACCGTCCTGGCCGGCCGCGACCCAGCCACCGCCGGAGGAGCCACCGGTCATCGTGCACCCGATGCGGTACATCGTCGGATCGTTCTCCACCACCGAGAGACGGCCCGGCTTGTCCGCGCACTGAAGCGCCTTCTGGCCGTCGAACGGCGGGGCCGCCGGATAGCCGGTCGCCGTCATGCTGTCGATCTGCGGGACGGCCGGGGCGTCGAAGTCGACCGGAAGTGCCGAACCGACCGTCTCCTCCAGGGACTTGCCGGTTGCGCCCTTCTCCGGCGTGACCTGCAGAACCGCGAAGTCGTACGGAGCGCCCTGCCCGCCCGTCGAGGCGCCCTGGGCGATCCACTGCTCGGAGGTCTGTGCCCACTGGCCCCACCACACGCCGTACGGAGCGATCTCCTCCTTGGACGCGTCCTGCAGCTCGGCCACCGACAGGCCGTTGTTGTTGTACGACGGGACGAAGGCGATGTTGCGGTACCAGCCACCGTTCTTGCCCGCGTGCACGCAGTGCCCCGCGGTCCAGACCATGTTGGACTTGCCGGGGTGGGCCGGGTCCTGCACCACGGTCGCCGAGCAGACCATCGATCCCTCGGGCCCGTCGAAGAGGAGCTTCCCGGACTCGGGCGCGTTGTCGTGGTACGGGGTCTGCACGTCCGCGGCCCGGACCGGAGCGGGAGTCGGGTCCGTCACGCCCTCGTCACCCGAGATGTCGTTGTCGACAGGCTTCTCCGGGGACTTGTCGGCATCCCGCATCCGGTCGGGGTTCCAGAGGTCCTCGATGATCGGGTTGACGTAATCCTTGGCCTCACGCAGCCACTTGTCCTTGTCCCAGTTCTTCCACTCGCCGTCCCTCCACTGGTCTATGTCGATCCCGTGCTCCTTGAGCCGGTCCCTCAGATCGTCCGGGATGGTGACCTTGCCGTCGGACGACTGGTCGGCGGTGGCGCTCGGCTTGCTGCTCGCCCCGTCCTCGTCCGGACCGCAGGCGGCCGTGGTGAGTGTCAGAACAACGCCGAGGGCGGCTGCGGCGAACACGGGGGAGATGCGACGTGCGCTCCTCCCGCGGCGTGCGGCATCGGTCTGGCGGATGGGTCGCATGTGGTGATCCCCCTGGGACTTCGTCACTTACTCCGGTACTGCACTGCGGACTGCTGGGTGCACGCGGCATTGCCTCGCGGTACGGCGGCGCACATCGTGGGCGTCGGAGCGGCAGCCCGTCCTGAGTGCGGCCCCCACTATGCCGGTGCCGTTGGGGACGGCACGCAGCAGGGCCACGGTTCCGTCTCCGCAAGGATCTTCCGATTTACCCGTGATCCCCGGCGTTCCGCGTCGTTGGTACGTACGGGGGACACCCGGACAGCGTTCATCGATGCCGTCTGTTACCGGGCCACCGTACTGACGTGCAACGCAACTGTTACAGCAGGAGGATCAACAGCCGTGGCCGTGACCGAACCAGCTCCGGTGGCACCGCCCGCTGCGCACGAGGGGATTCTGCGGCGTCAGGCCCTGCGTGAATCGGCGGCCCGTACGTACGCACGATCTCTGCCGATCGTGCCCGTGCGGGCGAGGGGTATGACCATCGAAGGTGCCGACGGGCGGCGCTATCTCGACTGTCTGTCCGGGGCGGGCACCCTGGCTCTCGGACACAATCACCCCGTGGTGCTCGAGGCCATCAGAAAGGTCATCGACTCCGGCGCGCCCCTGCACGTGCTCGATCTCGCCACACCGGTCAAGGACGCCTTCACGACCGAGCTGTTCGCCACCCTGCCCCGGCAGTTCGCCGACAACGCGCGGATCCAGTTCTGCGGTCCGGCGGGAACGGATGCCGTCGAGGCGGCGTTCAAACTCGTCCGTGCCGCGACCGGTCGCAGCGAACTCCTCGCCTTCACCGGTGCGTACCACGGGATGACGGCCGGAGCGCTGGCAGCATCGGGCGGGGCCCCGGACGTATCGGTGACCCGGCTGCCCTTCCCGCAGAACTACCGCTGCCCCTTCGGAGCCGGAGGGGAACGGGGCGCGGACCTCGCCGCGCGCTGGACCGAGAGCCTCCTGGACGATCCCAAGGGCGGCGTGCCCGCTCCTGCCGGAATGATCCTGGAACCCGTCCAGGGCGAGGGGGGAGTGAATCCGGCTCCCGACGGCTGGCTGCGCCGGATGCGGGAGATCACGACGGCCCGCTCCATCCCGCTCATCGCGGACGAGGTACAGACCGGCGTCGGCAGGACCGGCACCTTCTGGGCGGTCGAGCACAGCGGCATCGTGCCCGACGTGATGGTGCTTTCCAAGGCCATCGGCGGATCGCTGCCGCTCGCCGTGATCGTCTACCGCTCCGAACTCGACGTCTGGCAGCCGGGCGCCCACGCCGGAACCTTCCGGGGCAACCAGCTCGCCATGGCCGCCGGTGCCGCCACCCTCGCCCACGTACGGGAGAACGGGCTCGCCGAGCGTGCCGCGACACTCGGGGCGCGCATGCTCGCCCGCCTCCAGTCGCTGGGCGCGGACCATCCCAGCATCGGCGACGTCCGCGGCCGGGGACTCATGATCGGGATCGAGCTCGTCGATCCCGAAGCCGCGCCGCTCGCCCTTGCAGCGGAGAACGGCTCGCCGCCGCCGCCGGACCCGGCTCTCGCCGCCGCGGTCCAGCAGGAATGCCTGCACCGGGGCCTCATTGTCGAACTCGGCGGGCGCCACGATGCCGTGGTCCGACTGCTTCCTCCGCTCACTCTCACCGACGAACAGGCAACGGCTGTGGTCGACCGCCTCGCCGACGCGCTGAGGGCCGCAGAGCGCTCGCCGTACCGTCGGGCCGCTGCCGGGCCGACGCGCTGATCCCGGATCCCTCACCAAGGAAGACCGCCGTGAATACCACCCCTGCGCCCGAGGCCGACGGCCCTCTCACCAGCCAGCAGCGAGGACAGGACCTGCCGGACGGCCCTCTCGCCGTCGAATCGACGACCGTGCCGCGACAGAAGATCGGGCCCCAGGGAACCCGGTGCACTCCGGCCGGAGGCCCCGCAGGCGTGCTTGCGGAGGACCTCCTCGAGGCCCCGGACGTGCCGGACCAGCCCGATGTGCCCGGCCATCCGGACCCCCTCGGCCACCCTGACCCCCTCCAGGCCGCGGACGCGGCCGGCACAGAGAATCTGCTGCGCTGCTGGGTGAGGGAGAACGACCTGCTCCGGCCGACGGGCAGTACCCTGCGCATCCCGCTCCCCGCCAGTGGTACTGCCCTCCTCGTTCCCGTCATCCACTGGTCCGCGACGGGTTGGCACCGCTTCGGCGCGCCCACGCTGGAGAATGCGCCCGGCGCCGCGGGCGCCGACGCTGTCACCGTGGCCGCACTCATGGGACGCGAGACCCGCAGGAGTGCCGGCGTGGACCTGGTGGCCAGAGTGGCCGATTCGGTAAGGCGCACCGCGGACTTCATCGCAGAGCGGCGCCGCACACCCGCGGCTCTCACCGAGGCCGACCTCTTCCTCACAGCGGAACAGTCTCTCCTCCTCGGTCACCCACTACATCCCACCCCCAAGAGCCGTGAAGGCCTCTCCGAATCCGAAATCCGTCTCTACTCACCCGAGTTGCGCGGCTCCTTCCCTCTTCACTGGATGGCTGTGGACCGGTCCGTGCTGGCCACCGGTTCGTCCTGGACACAAGGCGAGCGTCCGGTGTCCGCCGAGGAACTCCTGGCACCCCACGCCGAAGGGCTGCGCCTCCCCACCGGGACCGCGGCGCTCCCGCTCCATCCCTGGCAGGCCGCGGAGCTCAAGCGCCGCCCCGAAGTTGCCGCGCTGTGCGACAAGGGACTGCTGCACGACCTCGGCCCGTACGGAGACGAGTGGCACCCGACCTCCTCCGTACGCACCGTGCACCGGCCCGGTGCCGGGATCATGCTGAAGCTCTCCCTGGGTGTACGCATCACCAACTCCCGTCGTGAGAATCTCCGCAAGGAACTCCACCGCGGAGCAGAGGTCCACCGGTTGCTCAGCACCGGACTGGGGAGTCAGTGGCAAGAGGCCCATCCGGGCTTCGACATCGTCAGGGACCCCGCCTGGCTCGCCGTCGACGCCACGGACGGCAGTCCCGTCCCCGGCCTGGATGTCATGCTGCGCCACAATCCGTTCGGACCGGCCGACGACGCTGTCTGCATCGCCGGACTCACCGCACCGCGCCCCTGGCCCGGCCGTGCGGGGATGCACTCGCGACTCGCGGAGATCGTGTCCCGCCTCGTCGCCCGTACAGGCAGGACGCCCGGAGCTGTCTGTGCCGAGTGGTTCCTGCGCTATCTCGACCGCGTCGTCCTCCCCGTTCTCTGGTTCGATGCCACCGCCGGTGTTGCTCTGGAAGCCCACCAGCAGAACACGCTCGTACTCCTCGACCCGGACGGCTGGCCAGTAGGCGGCAGGTACCGCGACAACCAGGGCTACTACTTCCGTGAGTCCCACCGCGCCGCACTCGAGCACAGGCTCCCCGGCATCGGCGCCGTCAGCGACACCTTCGTTTCCGATGCGGTCACCGACGAGCGACTCGCCTACTACCTCGGCATCAACAACGTGTTCGGACTCATCGGAGCCTTCGGCTCCCAGCGGCTCGCCGAGGAACCACTGCTCCTCGCCGCCTTCCGCCGGTTCCTGGAGGCGGCCGTGCCGCTGGGCTCGCCCCTGCCCGCGTACCTGCTCGGAACATCGCAACTCCGCTGCAAGGCGAACCTGCTGACCCGGCTGCACGGTCTCGACGAACTCGTCGGCCCCGTCGATACCCAGTCCGTCTATGTCACCATCGCCAACCCCCTCCGCGCCTGACAGGCCTGACCGTCTGAACCACGAGAGGAGAGCGTCACGGTGCCCCCCGCCGATGCGCACGCCGACGCCGGAAGCGGTGCTGTCCCACAGGGCGGCACCAGTGTCGAGGACACCCTGGACCTGCGGCTGACCGAAGAGCTGCTCGCCCTGCTCGGCGAAGACCCACCGGTGGCGGCCGTCCGGCCCGGCGCCTCCGATCTGCTCGGCAGCCCTGCCGCATGGCACCCGGTCACCACCTCCGCCGGCGTGTTCCAGCTGGTTCCCGTACAGCCGGCACGCGATCTCGCCATGATCAGCCGCTGGATGAACGACCCTGCAGTCGCCGAGTTCTGGGAGCTCGCGGGACCGGAATCGATCACTGCCGGCCATCTCTGTCGCCAGCTCGACGGGGACGGGCGCAGCGTCCCCTGTCTCGGCGTACTGGACGGCAGGCCCATAAGCTACTGGGAGATCTACCGCGCGGACCTGGACCCGCTGGCTCGTCACTATCCGGCACGGCCCCATGACACCGGCATTCACCTCCTCATCGGCAGTGTGGACAATCGAGGCCGGGGCATCGGCACCACACTGCTCCGGGCCGTCTCCGACCTCGTCCTCGACAACCGTCCTCTGTGCGCCCGCGTCGTTGCAGAGCCGGATTTGCGCAACACCCCCTCCGTCTCAGCCTTCCTGAGCGCCGGTTTCCGCTTCTCCGCCGAAGTGGAACTACCTGACAAGCGAGCCGCGCTGATGGTTCGCGACCGAGCCCACCGTGCACAGCTGTGAACAACTCGCTGCATTACATACACCGCTCGAACCCCATCGGTTCCCACCCGAGGAGTCCCCGTGCAGACATACCCTGCGAGCCACAACTCAGCGGAGCCTCACGCGCTGCTCGACACACCAGAACTCAACCGGGCGCTCTGGAACCGGGCCGCGGTGCGGCTCCTGGCGAAGATGATCAGTGAGTTCGCCTACGAAGAAGTCATCGAACCCACGCCGCGGCCGGGGAACAGCGGTAGCTACGGCCTGCCGCTCGACGACGGTGGAGCACTGCACTTCCGCGCCGGGCGCGGCGTCTACGGCAGCTGGCGCGTCGACCCGGAAACGATCCGCGAGTTCACACAAGGGGACGACCCGGCCTACGGAGGGAACGACGACGGCGGCGGCACGCCGTTCCGTGACCCTCTGCAGTTCCTTGCCCGCGCCCGCCGTCTGCTCGGACTCGACGGCGCCACGCTCGGCCACCTCATCCGCGAGCTCACCACCACGCTCGCGGCCGATGCCCGGCTCGGTCACACCGCACTCGATGCGTCGCAGCTGGCCGACCTCCCGTACGCCGACCTCGAAGGACACCAGACAGGCCATCCCTGGCTCGTGGCCAACAAAGGACGCCTCGGATTCTCCGCCGCCGACGCGGCCCGGTTCACCCCCGAAGCCCGATCCGCCACCAGACTGCCGTGGATCGCCGTCAGCACACGCATCGCGGGCTATCGGGGCGTAGAGGCTCTGGCGACCCCCGAACACCTCTACGCCCAGGAACTGGACCCGCCCGTCCGGGCCTCCTTCGCCGCGGTTCTGCGTGCCCGCGGTCTCGCCCCCGAGGACTACCTGTACCTTCCGGTGCACCCGTGGCAGTGGGACGAGTGGATCGTCCCGCTCTTCGCGCCGGCGATCGCCGACGGTGCCATCGTGCCCCTGCACGCCGACGACGACCTGCGGCTTCCGCAGCAGTCCATCCGTACCTTCACCAACGTCGGACGACCCGACCGGCACACGGTCAAACTGCCGTTGTCGATCCTCAACACACTCGTCTGGCGTGGTCTGCCGACCGAGCGCACGCTTGCCGCGCCGGCTGTCACCGCCTGGGTCCAGGGCCTGCGCGACAGCGACCCGTTTCTGCGCGACACCTGCGGAGTCATCCTGCTCGGAGAGGTCGCGTCGGTGACGGTCGAGCATCCGCTCTACGACCATCTCCCGGAGACGCCCTACCAGTTCAAGGAGATCCTCGGTGCGATCTGGCGGGAACCCCTGCAACCGAGGCTCGCACCGGGCGAGCGTGCGCGCACGCTCGCCTCTCTGCTGCACACGGACGCGGGTGGCCGTGCCTTCACCGCCGAGTTGGTCGCCCGCTCCGGCATGACACCGGCCGCCTGGCTGACAAGGCTCTTCGCCGCACTTCTGCCTCCGCTGCTCCACTTCCTGTACCGCTACGGCACGGTCTTCTCCCCGCACGGCGAGAATGCCATCGTCGTCTTCGACGAGAAGGACGTGCCGGTACGCCTCGCGATCAAGGACTTCGTCGACGACGTGAACGTCAGCGCCCAGCCGCTGCCGGAGCAGGACTCGATGCCGCAGGACGTCCGCGAAATTCTGCTGACCGAAGACCCGTCCTTCCTCACCCAGTTCATCCACTCCGGGCTCTTCGTCGGCGTCTTCCGCTATCTGTCCCCACTCTGCGAGGAACAGCTGGATGTACCGGAGAGTGAATTCTGGTCACTCGTCCGGGCCGAGATCCTCCGCCACCACTCCCGGTTTCCCGAGCTCAAGGAGCGGTTCGAGATGTTCGACATGCTGACGCCGAGGATCGAGCGCCTCTGTCTCAACCGCAACCGTCTGCATCTGGACGGCTACCGCGACAGGCCGCAGCGCCCGCACGCAGCCGTCCACGGTTCGGTCCCCAATCCTCTCCACCTTTCCGCGTGAGGCCGGGAGTGATCGCCGTTGTCAGTGGTGCGCCGTAGGGTGGACGGGCTATGACGAAGCCATCTCTCCCCGAGCTCCTGCACGCCGCCGTCACCGCCGTCGGCGGTACTGAACGGCCCGGTCAGGCCACCATGGCCTCGGCTGTTGCCGAGGCGGTCGACGACAATGCCCACCTCCTTGTCCAGGCCGGTACGGGCACGGGCAAGTCCCTCGGGTACCTGGTTCCCGCGCTGGCCCACGGGGAGCGGGTCGTGGTGGCAACCGCGACCCTCGCACTCCAGCGGCAGCTGGTGGAGCGGGATCTTCCGCGTACGGTCGACGCGCTGCAGCCGCTGCTGCGCCGCCGCCCCCAGTTCGCGATGCTCAAGGGCCGGTCGAACTACCTCTGTCTGCACCGTCTGCACGAGGGGGTGCCGCAGGAAGAGGAGGAGGGGCTCTTCGACCAGTTCGAAGCCGCGGCTCCGTCGAGCAAGCTGGGCCAGGACCTGCTGCGCATGCGTGACTGGTCGGACCAGACGGAGACCGGCGACCGTGACGACCTCACGCCGGGCGTCTCGGACCGGGCCTGGGCGCAGATTTCGGTCTCCTCGCGCGAATGCCTCGGCGCGACGAAGTGTGCGTACGGTGCGGAGTGCTTTGCGGAGATGGCCCGGGAGCGTGCCAAGCTCGCCGATGTCGTCGTCACCAATCACGCCCTGCTCGCCATCGACGCGATCGAGGGTGCGCCGGTGCTCCCGCAGCACGAGGTGCTGATCGTCGACGAGGCCCACGAACTGGTCTCGCGCGTCACCGGGGTGGCCACTGGTGAGCTCACTCCCGGCCAGGTGAACCGCGCGGTGCGCCGTGCGGCCAAGCTGGTCAACGAGAAGGCTGCCGACGCGCTGCAGACCGCCTCGGAGGGCTTCGAGCGGGTGATGGAGCTCGCCCTGCCCGGACGTCTCGAGGAGGTTCCCGAGGATCTCGGCTACGCCTTGATGGCCCTGCGTGACGCCGCGCGTACGGTGATCTCCGCCCTCGGCTCCACCCGGGACAAGTCCGTCCAGGACGAGGATGCCGTCCGTAAGCAGGCCATGGCGTCGGTCGAGTCGATCCACAGTGTCGCTGAGCGCATCACCCAGGGTTCCGAGTACGACGTCGTGTGGTACGAGCGCCATGACCGTTTCGGGGCGTCCGTGCGCGTCGCGCCGCTCTCGGTGTCCGGGCTGCTGCGCGAGAAGCTCTTCGCCGACCGTTCCGTGGTTCTGACGTCCGCCACGCTCAAGCTCGGCGGGGATTTCAACGGGGTGGGGGCGTCGCTGGGCCTCGCGCCCGAAGGCACCGCCGGCGAGGACATCCCGCAGTGGAAGGGGCTGGACGTCGGGTCCCCCTTCGACTACCCGAAGCAGGGAATTCTGTATGTCGCCCGGCATCTGGGGACTCCGGGGCGGGAAGGCTCCCGCACCGACATGCTGGACGAGCTCGCCGATCTGGTGGAGGCGGCGGGAGGCCGGACCCTGGGGTTGTTCTCCTCCATGCGCGCGGCTCAAGCCGCCGCCGAGGAGCTGCGTGGCCGACAGGACCGGCCGATCCTGCTGCAGGGCGAGGAGACCCTCGGCGAGCTGATCAAGAATTTCGCCGCCGACCCGGAGACCTGCCTCTTCGGAACGCTGTCGCTGTGGCAGGGCGTCGACGTACCGGGATCGAGCTGTCAGCTCGTGGTCATGGACCGGATCCCGTTTCCCCGGCCCGATGACCCGCTGATGAGCGCGCGCCAGAAAGCGGTCGAGGAAGCGGGCGGCAACGGCTTCATGGCGGTCGCGGCGACGCACGCCGCCTTGCTGATGGCGCAGGGTGCGGGCCGGCTCGTCCGTGCGACGGGTGACAAGGGTGTGGTCGCTGTACTGGACCCGCGCCTGGCCAATGCCCGGTACGGAAGCTACCTGCGTGCCTCGATGCCCGACTTCTGGTACACCACGGACCGGAACCAGGCGCGGCGCTCGCTCGCAGCCATCGACGCTGCAGCCAAGCCCGCTCCGTAGTCGGCAGCAGAGCCCGCTGCGCAGCAGTGCTGGGCCCCTGAGCGCCGGGTGGTGGTCCGAGCGCCGGGTGGTCCGGTTCCTGAGGGCTCCGTGGGACAGACAGCGGGCGGACATGGCAGGGCCCCGGGATCGGCGCAGTGGATCCCGGGGCCCGGTCCGAACCGGCGGATTCACACCCGCCGCAGCACCGCGACGACCTTGCCGAGAATGGTCGCCTCGTCACCGGGGATGGGCTGGTATGCGGAGTTGTGCGGGAGCAGCCAGACATGGCCGTCCTCGCGCTTGAACCGCTTGACCGTGGCCTCGCCGTCCAGCATGGCCGCAACGATGTCGCCGTTCTCCGCGACGGGCTGGCGCCGGACGGTGACCCAGTCACCGTCCATGATCGCCGCCTCGATCATCGAGTCACCGACGACCTTCAGGACGAAGAGCTCGCCGTCACCGACCAACTGGCGGGGGAGCGGGAAGACGTCCTCGACGGATTCCTCGGCGAGGATCGGCCCGCCGGCCGCGATCCGTCCGACCAGCGGAACGTACGAAGCCGCGGGCTTCCCCGTGGTGTCGGTCGGCTGGGTACTGGGCTGGTCCGAACCCCGGACCTCGTACGCCCGGGGGCGGTGAGGGTCTCGGCGCAGGAAGCCCTTGCGCTCCAGGGCCATCAGCTGATGGGCGACGGACGACGTGCTGGACAGCCCCACCGCCTGACCGATCTCCCGCATCGACGGGGGGTATCCTCGGCGCTGCACGGAATCACGGATGACCTCGATCACCCGCCGCTGCCGGTCCGTGAGCCCCGAGCTGTCCGCCCGGATTCCGGGAGGGCGGCCGGGCAACGAGCGCGCGGGGCGCGCGGGCTCTGGCCCCTCCGTGTTTGTGCCTGAGTCATTCATCGCATGCACCGGCTCAAGTCGGCTCTGGGAGCGGTGGTCCTGGGCAGTGATGGTGGCACTGTCTGCGGTGGTGGTCACGTCGGCCCCTCTCGAATGGTCTCCCTAGTTGGACAACGGTAGTAGCTTTCGAAAGGTTGCGCCAAACACACGTTCGAGTGAAAAACAAATAAAGGGCTGCCGCAGGCTTGTCGTGAGGTGTATGAGCGAACTTCCGGGCGAGGGGAATCCGGCTGTTCACGCTAGCGTCCACAGGTTCGCCGACGGTGCCCGGGGGTCCGTGAGGGCGTGTGTGAGGCTGCGTCCCGGAGGTCTCGCGCAAGTCTGCCACCGGGCGGCCCGGGATCCGGGCAGTCGCGTGTTTCCCGTACCCTCGTGCGGGGTCGTAGGCTGCGGCCCGGCTGCCCGTCGCGCGCGACACGCGCCGGGGTGAAAGCGAAGCCAAACCCTAGATCTAGTGGTTGGATTGGCTCAGCCACCCAGAAGTTGTGGTCCCCGGTCTCTCGGGGCTGAGTCCATCGCCTATGCTTGTGGCTGCCTCGAAGGTCCGTGACGGACCTGAACAGGCCATTCAGTCGTGCTGTGAAGGAGGGTTCGGAGTCATGCACTGCCCCTTCTGCAGGCACCCCGACAGCCGGGTCGTCGACAGTCGCACCACGGACGACGGGACGTCGATCCGACGGCGCCGTCAGTGCCCCGACTGCTCCCGCCGTTTCACGACGGTGGAGACGTGCTCGCTGATGGTGGTGAAGCGCAGTGGCGTGACCGAGCCCTTCAGTCGTACCAAGGTCATCTCGGGCGTCCGCAAGGCATGCCAGGGGCGGCCTGTCACCGAGGACGCCCTCGCGAAGCTCGGCCAGCGGGTCGAAGAGGCGGTGCGGGCGACAGGCAGTGCCGAGCTGACGACGCACGACGTGGGCCTGGCCATACTCGGCCCCTTGAGGGAACTCGACCTCGTCGCGTACCTGCGCTTCGCGTCCGTGTACCGGGCGTTCAATTCGCTCGAAGACTTCGAGGCCGCGATCGCGGAGCTCCGCGATCAACGGCCTCCCGCGGAGGAACGCGGGAGCGGCGAGACCCTCGAGGTCCCCGCACCCGCCGCCATCGCCGCAGATTGATCACCAGCCGCCGACCGGCAGGACCGACGAGGTTCGGCGGCGGGCGGCACCAGACCTGCTCCCGGCGCGGCGCTGAGCGCGGCGTCCGGAGTGTCAGACACAGACTGTGCCCCGGGAAGAACTGGGCACTTCAGGGCGTTTTTGCCCACATATGGGAGGCGGCATGACAGAGACGGCGAGCGGCCCGGCACGAGGTTCCCGCACCAAGGGAGCCAAGTCGACTGCGACCAAGCAGGGCCTGCGCATCGAGCGCATCCACACTTCTCCCGGCGTGCATCCGTACGACGAGGTCGCGTGGGAGCGCCGTGACGTCGTCATGACCAACTGGCGCGACGGCTCGATCAACTTCGAGCAGCGTGGCGTCGAGTTCCCCGACTTCTGGTCGGTGAACGCGGTCAACATCGTCACCAGCAAGTACTTCCGGGGGGCTGTCGGCACGCCGCAGCGCGAGACCGGTCTGCGACAGCTGATCGACCGGATCGTGAAGACGTACCGGAAGGCCGGTGAGGACTACAACTACTTCGCCTCGCCCGCCGACGCCGAGATCTTCGAGCACGAGCTGGCTCACGCCCTCCTGCACCAGATCTTCAGCTTCAACTCGCCGGTCTGGTTCAACGTCGGCACGCCCCAGCCGCAGCAGGTCTCGGCCTGCTTCATCCTGGCCGTCGACGACTCCATGGAGTCGATCCTCGACTGGTACAAGGAAGAGGGAATGATCTTCAAGGGCGGCTCGGGAGCCGGCCTGAACCTCTCCCGTATCCGCTCCTCCAAGGAGCTCCTCTCCTCCGGCGGCAATGCTTCCGGTCCGGTCTCGTTCATGCGGGGCGCCGATGCGTCCGCCGGAACGATCAAGTCCGGTGGTGCGACCCGCCGCGCGGCCAAGATGGTCATTCTCGACGTCGACCACCCCGACATCGAGAACTTCATCGAGACCAAGGTGAAGGAGGAGGAGAAGATCCGCGCCCTGCGTGACGCGGGCTTCGACATGGACCTGGGCGGCGACGACATCACGTCCGTCCAGTACCAGAACGCCAACAACTCGGTCCGTGTGAACGACGAGTTCATGAAGGCCGTCGAGTCCGGCGGGAAGTTCGGCCTCCGCGCCCGGATGACCGGTGACGTCATCGAAGAGGTCGAGGCCAAGTCCCTCTTCCGCAAGATGGCCGAGGCGGCCTGGGCCTGCGCCGACCCGGGCATCCAGTACGACGACACCATCAACCAGTGGCACACCTGCCCGGAGTCCGGCCGGATCAACGGTTCGAACCCCTGCAGCGAGTACATGCACCTGGACAACACCTCGTGCAACCTGGCCTCGCTGAACCTGATGAAGTTCCTCAAGGACGACGGCGAGGGACACCAGTCCTTCGAGGTCGAGCGCTTCGCCAAGGTCGTCGAGCTGGTCATCACCGCGATGGACATCTCGATCTGCTTCGCAGACTTCCCGACCCAGAAGATCGGCGAGAACACCCGCGCCTACCGTCAGCTGGGCATCGGCTACGCCAACCTCGGCGCCCTGCTGATGGCGACCGGCCACGCGTACGACAGCGACGGCGGCCGTGCGCTCGCCGGCGCCATCACGTCGCTGATGACCGGCACCTCCTACCGGCGCTCCGCCGAGCTGGCCGCCATCGTCGGCCCGTACGACGGCTACGCCCGTAACGCCGAGCCCCACCAGCGCGTCATGAAGCAGCACTCCGACGCCAACGGCAAGGCCGTCCACGTGGACGATCTGGACTCGCCGATCTGGGCCGCCGCCACGGAGGCCTGGCAGGACGTGATCCGCCTCGGCGCGAAGAACGGCTTCCGCAACGCGCAGGCCTCGGTCATCGCCCCCACCGGCACCATCGGTCTCGCGATGTCCTGCGACACCACCGGCCTGGAGCCCGACCTCGCCCTGGTCAAGTTCAAGAAGCTCGTCGGCGGCGGCTCGATGCAGATCGTCAACGGCACGGTGCCGCAGGCCCTGCGTCGCCTCGGCTACCAGCCGGAGCAGGTCGAGGCGGTCGTCGCGCACATTGCCGACAACGGCAACGTGATCGACGCCCCGGGCCTCAAGCCCGAGCACTACAGCGTCTTCGACTGCGCGATGGGCGAGCGTTCCATCTCGGCCATGGGTCACGTCCGGATGATGGCGGCGATCCAGCCGTGGATCTCCGGCGCGCTGTCCAAGACGGTGAACCTGCCGGAGACGGCCACCGTCGAGGACGTCGAAGAGGTCTACTTCGAGGCATGGAAGATGGGCGTCAAGGCGCTCGCGATCTACCGTGACAACTGCAAGGTCGGCCAGCCCCTCTCCGCCAAGACGAAGGAGAAGGAGAAGGTCGCGGTGACCGCGAAGACCGAGGGCACCATTCGTGCCGCGGTCGAGAAGGTCGTCGAGTACCGCCCGGTCCGCAAGCGTCTGCCCAAGGGCCGTCCCGGCATCACCACCTCGTTCACGGTGGGCGGCGCCGAGGGCTACATGACGGCCAACTCCTACCCGGACGACGGTCTCGGTGAGGTCTTCCTGAAGATGTCCAAGCAGGGTTCGACCCTCGCCGGCATGATGGACGCCTTCTCGATCGCGGTCTCGGTCGGTCTGCAGTACGGCGTGCCGCTGGAGACCTACGTCTCCAAGTTCACCAACATGCGCTTCGAGCCGGCCGGCATGACGGACGACCCGGATGTGCGGATGGCGCAGTCGATCGTCGACTACATCTTCCGCCGTCTGGCGCTCGACTTCCTGCCCTTCGAGACGCGTTCGGCACTCGGTATCCACTCGGCCGAGGAGCGTCAGCGTCACCTCGACACGGGGTCGTACGAGGCCTCCTTCGGGGACGACCAGCTGGATGTCGAGAGTCTGGCCCAGTCCGCCCCCGTACAGATCGAGCCGCTGAAGGCCGTCGCGTCGCCCAAGAAGAGCGTTGCCGAGACGCCGGCTCCCCGCACGGCACACACCTCGGCCGAGCTGGTCGAGATGCAGCTCGGCATCAGCGCGGACGCTCCGCTGTGCTTCTCCTGCGGTACGAAGATGCAGCGAGCCGGATCCTGCTACATCTGCGAGGGCTGCGGATCGACCAGCGGCTGCAGCTGAAAATGAGCGGAATTGCATCGGATGCACCATCCGGCGTAACCCGCACATGTAGCTGAGCAGCAGCTCAAGAGGGGGACCGGCCATCGGCCGGTCCCCTTCGCCGTAGCGCCGGCCAGGGCGGCGCAACCATTTCAACGATGTTGCGTTGACGACGGGGTCGTTCTTCTCGGTCCTGAATCGGCCGTCTTCGAGGCCGGGCCGGAGGGGTGGGTTCGCCGGCAGCGCACCGGTTTCCTGGATGAGAGGGCGAAGGCAGCATCGGCATCGCTCGTGCGGGCAACAGCGTGTAGAAGAGTGTCGGTGGACGCCACACAGCGGCGGCCGCCGCCACTGAAGCCTGCACCTGCTGGTAGTCGTCGGCGGCCACGTATGGGCGGTCGCAGGCCCCCGCCCCGAAATCATGATCCTTGCGCTCACTGTCGCAGAGAGCGGCTGTACCTGACATGGCCCACGAGGCTCCTGCGAAAAGGCTTGTCGTAGCGGGCGCCGGGATGGCAGGCTCCTGGGCATGATCAACAGAATCGAGTCTTCCGTCCGCCTGTGAGCGAGACACCCGGGACCGGACTGCCCGGAACCCGGACCACGCTGTTCGGCCATGCGCTCCGAATGCATCGGCAGTCGCCGGACAAGCCCCTCCCACGCGACGGCGAGCCGTACCCCGATGAGGAACGGCGCCGAGGTGAACCACAGCCGAAAGCACCGCGCGACCGCAAGCTTGTGGGAGTCGGCGTCGCCCGGCTTCTCGACGAGCACTTCGCCGAACCGAGCGCCGAACCAAGTGCGTTGAGCGACCGCTTCCACGACGTCTATGTACCGATCCGCCACAACGAGCACATCGCCACCGCCGCCAGGACGGCTGGGGAAGTCCGAGTACGGGAAGCCGGCCGTTGGCTGGTGCGGCATGGGGCCGATACCTCCGCCGTCGCGGTCGGGTTGGCCCTGCTTGTTGCCGTGGGCTCGGTGGATGACATCCCACTGATCCAGACCATCGGACTGCTCTCCGGTACCTTCTGCCCGCTCGCCTCAGTGGGCCTTGAACGCTTGCCCGGGGGTGCGGACGCACTGATCTGGCTGGCGGAGCGGGTGACTGGCTGGGGCCGGGTCTACGTGGTCGAGGCTCTGTGCGGCTCGTGGACGGTCACCCGGTCGTGCGCCCCTGGCTGTTACGGAGAGCGGCCGATGGCGACTTCCTCAACGGCTACTTCGCGGGCCAGGTCGCGCAGGTGGCCGAACTCCACGAGGCTGTCGCGGCGTTCGGGGACGACGCAGAACTGGTGGACCACACGACTCGGCTTCTCCATGCGATGACGTACTGCGAAGGCATGGGCACTCCGCTTCGTCGCTACCCGCACGCGGTCGTGGTCCTGGAGGCGCACGTCCGCTCCCTCGGGAACCTCGGGCCGACGGTCGAGCGCTACTTCGCTGCGGCGATGATCGCTCAGTACCTGACCACGGAGACACCTGTCGGATCCGGCGATCCCGGCCTCCGAGCGCGTTGGGAGCAGGGCCGGACTGCGTACCTTGCGCTGCTCGACAAGGAGGACTGGTGTGACTCGGCGCGTGAGGCACTCGCGGCCGAGGACGGTCGGTTCGCGTTACTGGCCGAATCTGTGGCACCGGGACTCAGGCTGAGGGCCTTCCGACCGGCAGATCACCAGCCGAGGAATAGCGCACGTCAGGAGTAGGCGCTGTCCGCCAGTACAACGGGCGACTGAAGCACGAAAGGGGGAGGGGGTACTGAGCCGGTGCCCTCCCCCTTTCGTGTCAGGTCTCGCTCGCGTCGGCTCCGCCGGGCTGCGAGGGCGGGTGGGGGGTGCCGGTAGCGGAGCAGGACGACGCCGTTCCTGAAGGTCCGCGCCTCGATCGGCCGCAGATTCGCGGTCTTCGGCCAGGATGGCGGAATCAGGGGTTTTCCTCCGCCGAGGAGCACCGGATGGACGTGGATGCGGGGACGTGGATGCGGTACTCGTCGATCAGGTCGTACTGCATGAACGAGGCGGCGAGACCGGCCCCGCCGAGCACCATGTCGCCGCCGGGCCGTGCGTTGAGCGCGAGGATGTCCTCGACGGCGACGTCGCGTGCCACGGTGGTGTTCCAGTCCACCCGTTCCAGGGTTCTGGAGAACACGATCTCGGACATGTTCCGCCAGATCCCGGCGAACTCGGCCACCGAGCCGGTGCTCGATGGACCGGCATCGGCGGTGGGCCGGATGCCGGCCATCAGTTCATGGGTGACCCGCCCGTGCAGGAAGGCGCTCATCGTTCTCAGCTCCTGGTTGGACGTGCCGGTGCAGCTCGTCGTCGACCTGGTGCCAGTCGATCCGGTGGTCAGGTCCTCGAAGGAGCCGTCGAGAGATACCGGCATCATCGAGATGATCTTTCTCAAGCGGTCCTCACCGGGCTCGGGGGCGCATGCCCTGCCTGGTCTCAGTTCCCGGGGACGCGGTTTCCCATGACCGCCGAGAAGGAATCAGGGTCGCCGTCGAATCCGCGAATGGCAGCGTGGAACCCCCAGGAGCCCGAAGCGTTGCGGGTGAATTCCGCGACGACCGCGGCTGTGGCAGTGGCGACTCCCGAGAAGTCGTCCTCATCCAGATTGGTGTAGCCCTCGCGGATCTGCACGGCCGTGTGTTCTATCTGGCCGAAGGTCTTCCGCCCGTCGCGCTGCTGGATGGCGACCCCGACGACGACCCTGGAGTACGCGTCCGAGAGCCTGTCCAGTTCGAGGGTCATGACCTCGTCGAAGCCGAAACCCTGACCTGTCCGGCTGTCCCGGTTCAGGGTGATGGTGCCGTCCGGTGAGCGGCTGTCGAAGTGCACGAGATATGCGGGGCTGCCGTACGGGGCTTCCGTCTCGTACGTGGCCGCGATGATGTCGAGGTCGTTGGCGGGCTCGCCGGTCTCGCTGGGATCCCATTTGACCCTCACTTCGACCTTCTCGATGTCCTTGTTGGGAGTGCTCATCGGACTTCCCTCCTCGCTGCTGGGCCGAAGGACGCCTTCCACCCCGATCATCTCCGTAACTGTCCGTGGATCCAACCACGTTGGGCTGGTACGGCGGATTCGGGCCATCGCCTGGCCGAGGTTGCACCGGTCCCCGCTGCCGGCCGGCCGGACGACCGCCCGGAGCGTGACCCGCGCCACGTCCGGCGCCGTACGATGGCCCCGTGCTGGTCAAGTGGATTCGCTGCACCGTGGTGGACCGTCGCGGTTTCGAACGGGGGCAGCGAAAATGGGCGGGGCTGCTCGGTGAGCCGGGGTTCAGGGGGCAGAGCGGCGGGTGGAGCCGGGGGAAGCCCGATGTCGCCCATGTGTTCGCATTCTGGGAGAACCGGGTCTTCTACGACTCCTTCATGGCCCGGGAGCACGACCGGCTGGCTGCCGCCCAGTCCGGGATGTACAAGGACATGCAGGTCAAGCTCTTCGAGTGCCGGTTCGATGTAAAGACCGGTTTCGAGCCGCTCTTCACCGATGCGGACGTGCTGAGAGTGGCGCACAGCCGGGTGTACGAGGATCGCGTCGAGCACTTCGCGCTCACGCAGAAGAGAGTGTGGAACCCGGCGATGGCCGGTTCCCCCGGCATGCTCCGCGGTGTCTTCGGAGAAGCGCCGGGGCATGAATTCCTGGTGCTGTCCATGTGGCAGTCGAGCGCCGAACGTGGCAAATACCGGCCGGAGAGCCTCGCGCGGCTCTCGGCGCTGGCACAGACGGAGACGGACGTCGAGGCGCTGACGGGGGACGTGGTCCAGCTCGAGACGTCCTGGACGGTCTGACCGCGAGTTTCCTCGGTCACATACGCCGGATGGAGCCGGTACGACTGCTCGGTCGAGCTGTACGGCAATTAGGGTTTGTACATGGCGCGACCGCAACGCATAGTTCTCGTCCGGCACGGCGAGTCCGAGGGTAATGCCGACGACACGGTGTACGAACGTGAGCCCGACCATGCGCTGAGGCTCACGGAGACCGGCCTGCGCCAGGCAAGAGAGACCGGGGCGGGGCTGCGCGAACTGTTCGGGGACGAACGGGTCAGCGTCTACGTCTCGCCCTACCGGCGCACCCACGAAACGTTCAGGCTGTTCGGTCTCGATGTGCAGCAGGTACGCATCAGGGAGGAACCACGACTGCGCGAGCAGGACTGGGGAAACTGGCAGGACCGGGACGACGTCAGGCTGCAGAAGGCCTACCGGGACGCGTACGGGCACTTCTTCTACCGCTTCGCGCAGGGCGAGTCCGGGGCCGATGTGTACGACCGGGTCGGAGCGTTCCTGGAGAGCCTGCACCGCAGTTTCGAGGCCCCCGACCACCCGAAGAACGTCTTGCTGGTCACCCACGGACTGACCATGCGGCTGTTCTGTATGCGCTGGTTCCACTGGTCGGTGGCCGAGTTCGAATCGCTGTCCAATCCCGGCAACGGCGAGACCCGCACGCTGCTGCTCGGCGAGAACGGCCGGTACACACTCGACCGGCCCTTCGAGCGGTGGCGCACTCCCGAGCCGTACGGCCGCACCGGATAGAGTGGCAGAGCGATGACCGTTGACTCCGCTTTCGACCGGCGCTTCGAACGCGCTCTGGCCAGCCTGCGTGGACTGTCCGTGGGAGATGCCCTTGGCTCCCAGTTCTTCGTCCCGGCCAACTATCCGCTCCTCAAGAGGCGAGCCCTGCCGCCCGGCCCCTGGCAGTGGACCGACGACACCGAGATGGCGTGCTCGGTGCTCGCCGTGCTGGCCGCACACCAGCGCATCGACCAGGACGCGCTCGCTCACTCCTTCGCCACGCACCACGATTTCGACCGGGGCTACGGGCCCGCGGTGAATCGTCTGCTCAGGCTGGTCCGGGAGGGCGGCGACTGGCGCGAGCTGGCGTCCGCGCTCTTCCAGGGCCAGGGGTCCTGGGGTAACGGGTCGGCCATGCGCATCGCACCGCTCGGTGCCTGGTACGCCGACGACCCGGAGCAGGCCACCCACCAGGCCGAGATCTCTTCGTACACCACGCACCAGCACCGCGAAGCCGTCGTGGGCGCCATGGCCGTCGCGGCAGCTGCCTCGCTGGTCGCCGCGCCGGACGGGCCGCCGACGCCCGAAGGCCTGCTCGACGGTGTCGTCGCACTCGTACCGCGCAGTGCGGTCGGTGCCGGGCTGCGCCGTGCACGCGACATGCTCGACTACCGGGACGCCGGGACCGTCGCGGCTGTTCTCGGCAACGGCCGCCGTACGAGTGCGCACGACACGGTTCCGTTCGCTCTCTGGTCAGCGGCACGCAGTCTCGGCGACTTCGAACGGGCTTTCTGGGTGACTGCTCAAGCGGGAGGCGACGTGGACACCACCTGCGCGATCGTCGGCGGAATCGTCGCCGCGGGCGAGGCCGGCAGTCCTCCGGCCGACTGGCTGGCCTGTACGGAAGAGCCGCCGCAGTGGCTGACCCGGGCGCACGTCTGACGGTCCGCCCGGCCGCCTCCACTTGTCACGGTCCTGCCACAGCAGCGCCTCGGACGTCTGGAGGCTCCCGGACGAGGCTACTCTTTCGGCCACGCCGCTCTCCTTGATCTTGAAGGGCGTGCGCCGATGAGACGCCGGGGCCGGCGCGCCGCCATGTGGCCGTGCGGAAGAACCCCGGTGGGGGAGGGGTCCCATGTCCGATCAACCGTCCGAGGCAGCCCGCCGGACCGAGGCGTCACCGCCGTCCGAGGGCGCCGGGGCATCCAGCACCGTGCCCGAGCCGGCCGACACGAGGTCCCCCAAGGATCCCGGCAGGCAGAAGCCGGCTCCCCAGGAGCCCGCGCAGCCATCAGCGGCAGTGCCGGCTCAGGATTCCGGCTCGGAACCGCCGGTGCGCCCGGCCTATCTCCACGCGCCGCCGCCCGCCGACCCCTGGCAGCGTCGCGCACAGAAGCCATCGCCCGGAGCGCTGTCCGGACTGCGGCCCTCTCCGCCGCCCGCGATCAGGGCCGCGACGCTCTGGTCGGTCCTTGCTACGGCCCTGCTCAGTGCACTGCTGCTCGGCGACGGGCTGGGACCGAACCTGTTGCTGGTCGCTGTGCCCGCGACCCTGGCAGCATTCTTCGCGGCGCAGGCGGCAGGTCGCAAGCTTCGCCCGTGGACCGTCACATGGGCGGTCGGAGGCCTGGCGCTCCTGGCGGTTCCGGCGCTCCGGGACGCGGGATGGCCCACCTTCCTCGCCGTGGTGTCAGCAGTCGCCCTGGGCTCGCTCGCGCTGCACGGCAGCCGAAGCTGGCTGGGGGTCCTGCTCGGATCGCTGGGGCTGTTCGACTCGGTTCCGGCGGGCCTGCGATGGGGTCTGCGCGGGGTACGCGACCGTGCCGACGATTCCAGGGGCCGTGTACGCATGGCGGTACGCAGCGCAGCGGTGGCCGCTGTTCTGCTCATCGTGTTCGGGGCGCTCTTCGCCAGCGCCGATGCAGCGTTCGCAGATCTTCTGGGCGACCTCCTGCCCGATCTGTCGCTCGGCGACGCGCCGTGGCGGGTCTTCCTTTTCGTGCTCGGGCTCGTCGGCGCCCTTGCTGCCGCGTACACCGCGGCAGCCCCGGTGCGCTGGGACGGCATCACCGTCCGCCCGGGACCCGCCCGCAGCAGGGTCGAGTGGGCGCTTCCGCTGATCGTGCTCAACCTGCTCTTCGCCGCCTTCATCGCGCTCCAGCTCGCCGTCCTGCTCGGCGGGTACGACAAGGTCATCGAGGAGACCGGACTGAACCCCGCCGAGTACGCACGCCAGGGGTTCTGGCAGCTGCTCTGGGCCACGGTCCTCACCCTTCTCGTCATCGCACTCGCCCTGCGTTGGGCCCCGAGGGGCGGGGCGAGCGACCGGACCCTGGTCAGGGGCGTCCTCGGTGTCCTGTGCGTGCTCACACTTGTCGTCGTCGCCTCCGCGCTGCGCCGCATGGACCTTTACGTGTACGCCTTCGGCCTGACCCGCCTGCGGATTTCCGTCGCTGCGGTAGAACTCTGGCTCGGTGTGGTGCTGGTCCTCATCCTCGCGGCGGGCGTGTTCGGCGCCAGGCTGCTGCCGCGCGCGGTCGCTGTGAGCGCCGCCGCCGGCGTGCTCGCCTTCGGGCTTCTCTCGCCCGACGGGCTGATCGCGGAGCAGAGCCTCGAGCGCTACCACAACGACAAGAACATCGATATCGACTACCTCGGGGGCCTCTCCGCCGACGCCGTACCGGCCCTGGACAGACTTCCGGAGCCACTGAGGTCCTGCGCGCTGGAGAGGATCCAGCGCGGCCTCGAAACCTCGGACAGCCCGTGGTACGCCTCCAGCTGGGGCGAGGCCAGGGCTCGGGACATTCTTGAGGAGCGCGCAGTCCAGGACCGCGACAGCGAGTGTTACAAGCTCGGCAGCGAAACCAGTGAGCGGGGCTACGAGGAGGAGGACTCCTACGACCCGTACTGATTTTGCTCGCACCGCGCGGGCCGTCTCCCGGAGGAGCGGCCCGCACGGTGCGGTCCCGGGCGCGGATGAGCGGCGGCACCCGTGCTGTTCCGGGTGGATGAGCGGCCGTACCCGTGCTGTTCCGGGTGTGGATGAGCGGTCCGCACCGTACTGCCCGGCCCCGCTAGGCGCCGGGCCCCGCTGCTGCGGACTTCCCGCTCAGGGCTTCCAGGTCGCTCTTGCGTACCCGGATCACGAGCAGAGCGGTCAGCAGGGCGAGTGCGACCATGGCGACGGCCGCTGTGAAGGCCGTGGAGATGCCGTGGGTGAGTACGTCGTGTCCCCAGGGCGCCGGCAGCTCGCGCGTCCTGGCGAACTCCGCCTTCTGCTCGGGTGTCGCCTGTGCCATGAAGGACGGCAGCTGCTTCTCGGCTTCGTTGCGGCTGGCGGTGCCGAAGACGGTCACCAGGATGGACAGGCCCAGCGAACCTCCGACCTGCTGGCTCGCATTGAGAAGGCTCGACGCAGCTCCGGCCTCGTGCTGAGCGACGCCGGAGACCGCTGTCAGGGTCAGGGTGACGAAGTTCAGCCCCATGCCGAATCCGAACAGGAGCATCGGTCCGAGCACACCGCTCACATACGAACTGTCCGGTGAGATGAGGGTCTGCCAGAAGAGCCCGATCCCGGTGATCGCCGACCCGGTGACCATGAACGGTTTCGGCCCGAGCACCGGGAGCAGCCGCTGGGAGAGCCCCGCACCCGTGATGATCGCGACGGTGACGGGCAGGAACGCCAGACCCGACTCGATCGGGCTGTAGTCCAGGACGTTCTGAACGAACAGCACGATGAAGAAGAACATGCCGAACATGGCCGCGGCCAGACTGAGCATGATCATGTAGGTGCCGGAGCGGTTGCGGTCGGCGAACATCCGCAGCGGGGTGATCGGTTCCCTGGCGCGCGACTCGATGAGCACGAACGCGGCGAGAAGCACCACGGCGGCACCGAAGGACGACAGGGTCAGGGTGTCCCGCCAGCCCGCCTCCGAGGCGCGGATGAATCCGTACACCAGCGAAGCCATGCCGAGCGTCGAGGTCAGGGCCCCGGAGATGTCGAAGCGCCCCGGGTGTTTCTCCGACTCGTTGATGTACATCGGTGCCAGGACCGCGATCAGTACACCGATGGGAACGTTGACGAACAGGACCCAGCGCCAGTCGAGCCATTCGGTGAGCATGCCGCCGGTCAGCAGCCCGATCGCACCGCCGCCCGCCGAAACGGCGGCGAACACGCCGAACGCCCGGTTGCGTTCCGGTCCTTCGGGGAATGTGGTGGTGATCAGGGCGAGCGAGGTAGGCGACGCGATGGCGCCCCCGACACCCTGCAGCGCGCGTGCGGCCAGCAACTGCCAGGGCTCCTGGGCGAGTCCGCCGAGCAGTGAGGCGAGAGTGAAGAGAAGGATTCCGGTCATGAAGACCCGGCGACGCCCCAGGATGTCACCGGCCCTGCCGCCCAGCAGCAGCAGTCCGCCGAAGGTGAGCGTGTAGGAGCTCAGTACCCAGGAGAGGTCGGTCGTGGAGAAGCTGAGCGCGTCCTGGATATGCGGAAGCGCGATGTTGACGATCGTGGCATCGAGTACAACCATCAACTGACATGCGGCAATGACGGTGAGGGCGATCCCCGGACGCCCTTCCCGGCGCGCTGCGCCGGGTTTGCTCTGTGCTTCTAACTGAGATGTTGTCACTATGGATCCCCCACAAGTGAGTTAGTGAACGAAGGCGTTCACTGTCTCGCCAACGGTAGTGAGTCCCCATTAGTGAACGCAAGCGTTCACTGAAGCTGCTGTCGGCGCGATGCGATCGGGAGTGCTCGTCTTCGGTGCCGGGTCCGCTCAGGCCCGCGAACGATGTGCCCTTCCCTGTTCCGATGGAGAACTACTGATGACTTCTTCGCGTCCGACGGCCGCCGCCCGGCCCGGGCCGATGTCCTTGCGCCGCCGCCGCGGGCCGGTGCTGGAGCGGGCCATCCTCGACGCTGCGCTCGAGCAGCTGAGCACGGTGGGATGGGGCGGGCTGACGATGGAAGGTGTCGCGGCCGGCGCCCGGACCGGCAAGGCCGCGGTGTACCGGCGATGGCCCTCGAAGGAGGATCTGGTCGCTGATGCGCTGCGCGCCGGTCTGCCGACGCTGGACGAGGCGCCCGACCGGGGAGGAATCCGCGAGGACCTCTACGAGGTGTGCCGCAGAATGCGCGACGCGATGCTGTCAGGACCCGGCATCGCCCTGAGGTCGGTACTTCACGAGTGCGACGTACACGCTGCTGAGCGGTTTCAGACGGTGATTGTGAACGGCATGATCGAACCCTCGACCGAGCTCTTTCGGGAGATCGTTCGCCGTGGTGTCGCCCGGGGTGAGGTGCGACCGGACGCCATGAGCGGGATGGTGTTCGACGTGATTCCGGCGATGATGATGTACCGCACCAAGGTGAGCGGAAGCGAATGGCCGGACGACGAGATCGCTCAGATGATCGACCAGGTCATGGTGCCGCTGTTCCGCTCCTGACGTAGTCGGCGGATACCCGGCCGCGGCGTCCGCCCCTTGCCCGGCCGAGGCCGGGTGCCTGCCCGACCGCTGTCCGGGGGCCCCGGGGTGTTCTTGCCGTGCCCATCGGCGTACCCTGGCAGGCGCCATGCCGTACGAACCACCCACGCACACCGTCGAGCGCTCACTGCGCGCTACCTCCGGTGCCAGGACCGTCGCAGGTGTCGATGAGGTCGGACGCGGAGCGTGGGCCGGCCCCGTCACCGTGTGCGCGGCCGTCACCGGTCTCCGCAGACCCCCCGAGGGCCTCACCGACTCCAAGCTGATCAGCCCCAAGCGCCGGGCGGAGCTGGCCCCACTGCTCGAGGGCTGGGTCACGGCCTACGGGCTGGGGCACGCGTCGCCACTGGAGATCGACGATCTCGGCATGACCGCGGCGCTCCGTCTTGCGGCGGTCAGGGCCCTCGACGAGCTGCCGGTGCGTCCCGATGCCGTGATTCTCGACGGTAAGCACGACTACCTCGGAGCGCCCTGGAACGTCCGTACGGTGATCAAGGGTGACCAGTCCTGCATCGCTGTCGCTGCGGCGTCGGTGATCGCGAAGGTCCGCCGGGACACGATGATGGCCGAATTGGGGGCGGAATCAGGCGAGTACGCAGACTTCGCCTTCGCCGCCAACGCGGGTTATCCGTCACCGGTGCACCGGGCCGTGCTGGCGGAGAGGGGGCCCACGCCTCACCACCGTCTCAGCTGGGCCTACCTCGACGCGCTGCCGAGGTGGCAGCACCTGAAGAAGGTCCGATTCTCCGCCGAGGCGGCTGCACTGGAAAGCGGGGGCCAGCTCGGCTTCGACTTCTGATCGCACAGACGTATCCACCCGGCGTGCCGCCGGTGTTCGACAGACAACCATTCAAGCCTCTTATCCCGAGGAGCCTCAGATTCCCGAGAGCGTCCAGGGTCCCCGCGTCACTCCGGCCGCCGGCCGCACCGCGCCGACCCCCCGTCCCGTACCTGGTCCGCGTTCCGCGGCCACGCCGCGTCCCGGGCACCCGGGCCCCGGCCCTGCGCGGCCCGCGCCCCCGGCGCGGCGCCCGCACCCCACACCCACGTCTCCCGCTGCCCCGGCCGAGGCGAAGCAGCCGGAGAATCGTTCCGCGGCGCAGTTCCAGCTGATCCCGGCCCCGGTCGGCGGCGCACTCGACGCAGCCGACGAGGCCGTCGATCTGCTGCTGGACTCCGGACGGGCACCCGGCGACATCCTGGTGCTCACCACCGGTGAGAACCACCCCTGGGCCGCGCACGAACTCTCCTTCGGAGAGGCCGCGTACTGGGCACAGCACGATGCCGGTGACGATGTCTTCTTCGCCCACACGGCGTCTACCGGCCGCTGTTCTTCCCGTCCCGTGGTCATCGTCGCCGTCAACGAGGACGTCGATGAGGGTGTCGCCCGGGCTCTGTCCGTCGCTCGGGAGCGCGCAGACGCGCTGCTGATCGTGTGCGGAGACCCGCAGAAGATCAACTCCGAGCTCGGTGCGGGCGTCTGAGCCGTACGCGCGTGGGTCCCGATGGTCCGTAAGGGCTCTCGGGACCCACGTTCCGTTTCACCGGGCGGCAGTCCGCCTCAGCGCCTCCGCTGCTCCGCCGCCCGTGCGCAACGGGACGGGATCATGACCGGTGGATGTGTCGGCGAGAGCTGACGGCGGGGACAGCGAACCGGGACGGCGGCCGCCCCGGCCCTCGCCCAGGACCTGCCAGCCTCCACGCGTCAGGGTGATGTACGCCCCGCAGCGAAGGCCGTGCAGCGTGCAGGCATCCCGCAGCCCCCACATCCACGCCCCGTCCTCCTCCGTCCACCGTTCGTCACCCTCGCGGCAGTAGAGCAGCACAGCGGTACGCACCGGGGTGCGGCGGCGCAGATCGTGCGGGATGACGCGGCGGAGATGGGCGAGCAACGCATTACGGAACTCCCATCCGTCCGCGGTCACCGAGGTGCGCCGGGCGAACGAGGCACTGGCCGTGAGCCGTTCCTCATGGTCGAGGACGGCCACGACAGCGGTGGCCGGGGTCGGCCGGTGCCGCGCATGCAGGCCACTGACGACCTCGCGCGGACTGCGCAGCAGGGGTATGCCGGCCGCCGCCCACTCGGCCGGTTCGAGCATCCTGGCAAGGTGGTTGACGGAGTCTGCGGATACCGGGGACGCCGACAGCGACGTGGCTGCGGACGGAGCGAATCCGAAGGTCACGGTCCTCCCTTCGCTACGCGCCCACGGTGCGGGCAGGGTCGAATGAGGGCGCGCCGCGGCACAGCCCTTGCGGGCCCGCGAAAGGACCGTGCGGGGAGCGAGTCCAATTCTTCCTGTCGTATCGGCAGGCGGCAACGAGCAATTGATGAGCCTGACGGGTATCGGACGGAATGGCACGGATATCCCTGCCCACACGGCACCGGATGAAGCCTCCGGTCACGCCTGGATGGCGAGGACCAGCGGGAACACACCCTCTGCGCCGGCCCGGCGGAGCAGCCGAGCCGCTACGGCGAGCGTCCAGCCGGTGTCGGAGAGGTCATCCACGAGCAGGACGGGGCCCTTTGCGGCTGCCAGCGCCTCGGCGAGAGGAGGTTCGACGACGAGCGCCTCGTGCAGGGCCCTCACCCGCTGTGCACTGTTGGTCTGCGAGATGCGCAGGTCCTCGGCTCCAGGCGCGTAGGTGACGGTACCCAGCAGGGGCATCCGGCCGACCTCGGCGATACGGCTGCCGAGGGAGTGCACCAGCTGCGGCCTGCGGCGCGAGGCGACCGTGACGACGCCGACGGGTCTGGCAGCGGCGTCCGGGGCCCCGGAAGCCCAACCACCGGGCCCTTTGGCCCAATCGGTGATGACTGTGACCACCGCGTTCGACACATCGTCCGGAACGGCGGTGTCCTGGGCCTGTGCCGCGAGCATCGGGCGGAGCCTGTTGCCCCAGCCGATGTCGGAGAGCCGTCCGAGCGCGCGTCCGGTGAAGGACAGCTCTCCCGCCGGGATTCGGCCTTTGAGGTCGACCCCGACCGCAGCCAGCCCCGTGGGCCACATCTTGCGGGGGTCCACCTCCACGCCTGGCCGGCCGAGTTCGCCCCGCGCACCATCGAGCGCCGCGGTGGAGACCTTGTCGTCGAACCGGGCGCCTGCGCAGTTGTCACAGCGTCCGCACGCCGTGGCCTCCTCGTCGTCCAGCTGGCGCCGGAGGAACTCCATGCGGCAGCCGGTCCCCGAGGCGTAGTCGCGCATGGCCTGCTGCTCGGCGGACCGCTGACCGGCGACCCAGGCGTAGCGCTCGGAATCGTAGATCCACGGTTCCCCCGTGGAGATCCAGCCGCCCTTGACCCGCTTCACCGCGCCGTCGACATCCAGCACCTTGAGCATGGTTTCGAGACGGGTGCGCCGCAGATCGACCAGGGGCTCCATGGCGGGCAACGAGAGAGGCCGGCCGGCCTGGGCGAGGACATCGAGTGTCCGGCGCACCTGCTCCTCGGGAGGGAAGGCGACCGAGGCGAAGTACTGCCAGATGGCCTCGTCCTCCTTGCCCGGGAGCAGCAGCACTTCGGCATGCTCGACGCCACGCCCCGCGCGTCCCACCTGCTGGTAGTAGGCGATGGGGGAGGACGGCGACCCCAGGTGCACGACGAATCCGAGGTCGGGTTTGTCGAATCCCATACCGAGTGCCGATGTGGCGACCAGGGCCTTTACCCGGTTGGCCAGCAGATCGTCCTCCGCCTGTTGCCGGTCGGCGTTCTCGGTTCGGCCGGTGTACGACGCGACCGTGTGCCCGCCCTGGCGCAGATAGGCCGTGATCTCCTCGGCGGCCGCGACTGTGAGCGTATAGATGATGCCGGAGCCGGGAAGCTCCCCGAGATGGTCGCCCAGCCACGCCAGACGATGCGCGGCATTGGGCAGTTGGAGCACGCTGAGACTGAGGCTCTCCCGGTCCAGCGGGCCACGCAGGACCAGTGCGTCCGTGCCGGCGCCCGTTCCGAGCTGCTCCGCGACGTCCGCGGTCACGCGGGCATTGGCCGTGGCCGTCGTGGCGAGGACGGGGACGCCTGCGGGCAGGTCGGCGAGCATGGTCCGCAGGCGCCGGTAGTCCGGCCGGAAATCGTGCCCCCAGTCGGAGATGCAGTGCGCCTCGTCCACCACGAGCAGACCCGTCGCAGCGGCGAGTGCCGGCAGCACCTGGTCACGGAAGTCGGGGTTGTTGAGCCGCTCGGGACTGACGAGCAGCACGTCCACCTCGCCCGCCGCGACCTCTGCCTGGACTGTCTCCCACTCCTCGGTGTTCGACGAATTGATCGTGCGGGCGCTGATTCCGGCCCTGGCCGCTGCCGCGACCTGGTTGCGCATCAGCGCGAGCAGGGGGGAGACGATCACCGTCGGGCCGCTGCCCTGCGCGCGCAGCAGCGAGGTTGCCACGAAGTACACAGCGGATTTTCCCCATCCCGTCCGCTGTACGACCAGGGCCCTGCGTTTGTCGGCGACGAGGGCCTCGATGGCCCGCCACTGGTCCTCGCGCAGGCGGGCAGCGCCGGTGGCGTCCCCGACGAGGCGGGCAAGTACGGAATCGGCCGAGGCTCTGAGCTCTGCGCGGTCTGCGTTGGTCATGCCCCCATGCAACCCGATGCCTACGACAAACCGCGAACGACCGTGCGGTGCCTGTGGATAAAGTTATCCACAGGGGTCGCGGAATTCGGTGGCCCGCGGGACCGTCGTGCCATGAACAAGCACCACGAATCCACCGGACCGGCCGACGAACAGCAGATCACCCTGCGCGGTCCCGCCGAGCTTGCCGACGCCCTGCCGTACCTCATGGGCTTCCACCCGAACGACAGTGTGGTCATGGTGGCCCTCCACGGCGGGCGGGGCCGCTTCGGAGGGCGGCTCAGGCTGGGCATTCCGCAGTCGCCGAAGGAATGGGCACCGGTCGCGGACCAGCTTGCCCAGTGCCTGATCTCGGGCAGCGAGCGGCGTGACACGCGTCCGGACGCGATCGTCGTCTTTCTCTGCCAGGATCCTGCCGACGGAGAGAGCGGCAACCAGGCCATGGAGCGGTTGCGGCCCTTCGCGCAGCGGCTGCGCACGGCCTGCGGGGCGCTCGATGTTCCCGTGCTGGAAGCGCTCTGTATCTCCGACGGCCGCTACTGGTCCTACTGCTGCCCCGATGGGCGGTGCTGCCCGGCGGAGGGGAATCCACTGGCGCTTCCGGGTACGACGGTGATGGCAGCTGCAGCCGCCTACGCCGGCATTCAGGTGCGCGGTTCGCTGCGGGAGATGGAGGCGCGGCTCTCGCCATGGGATTCCGCGGCAGCGGCTGCGGCGGAACAGGAGCGGGCACTGGACTCCGCGGGGGCTGTGCTCATGGCCAGGATCCTCGACACCGGGGGACGGCGTGAGGTGGCGGGAGAGACGCTGACACTCGCGCGTGCCCTCATGGAACGCCTCGAAGGGACGCCGGCGGCCACTCCGTCGGACGCAGACATCTGTGATGACCGTTTGATCAGCTCGGACGAGGCCGCCGCTGTGATTCTCGGCCTTCAGGACAGGGAGACCCGGGACAAGGCGGCTGAGTGGATGGAAGGCAGAGAGGCCGAAACCGCACTTCGGCTGTGGCGGGCATTGGCCCGTCGATGTGTCGGCCCGTATGTCGAGCACGCCGCTGCGCCGCTCGCGCTGGCAGGCTGGGTCTCCTGGTCCTCGGGCGATGAACCGGGCGCCAGGGTGGCGCTGGGGCTCGCGCTTCAGGCCGACCCGGACTACACCTTCGCCCAGCTGCTGCACCAGGCGTGCAATGAAGGCCTGGACCCGGAGACATTGCGCCGGTGTCTTCGTGGCGAGCGCAGGGTGCGCTCGGGGCGGGGTGGCGGCCGTAGCGCCGGTGGACAGGGCGCGCGGCGTACGGAGCGACGCACGCAGCTGCAGCAGGCGCGCACCTCGGCCGCGCGGCGCAGGAGGGCGTCCCCCGGTTCCTCGCGCCCCGGTTTGGCGGCATCCCGGCGGCGGGTCCGGGACCTTCAGCGGCAGGACCGGCGTGACACCAGGGGCGGCCGTTGACAGACGGCGCCCCGTCGGGCCGGGCGGGCAGGTCCGGGGCGGTTGGCGAGGCCGACAAGAGTGCCGAGGGCCGGTCGGTCCGGGAACCGGCCGACTGCACGCGAATGCCGAGCCGGGCGACGGCAGGGACGGAGGCCGGCATGGCGAAGGGACTGTTTATCGTCAGGCAGACGACTATGATCGCGACATGCCGCCCTACGACCCGTCGACCTTTCCGCCCTTCGCTGTCACCGTCGACCTGGTTGTGCTCACGGTGCGCCGCCACGCGCTCTGTGCGCTGGTGGTACGCCGCGGCGAGCCGCCTTTCCAGGGCAGGTGGGCGCTACCCGGCGGATTCGTCAGAGCCGATGAGGATCTGGCTGGAGCGGCAGCACGTGAACTCGTCGAGGAGACCGGGCTCTGCGCACACGATCCGGCAGTCCCCGCTGTCGGAAACGGCGCTCACCTGGAGCAGCTGGCCACTTACGGAGATCCGGGGCGCGACCCCCGGATGAGGGTCGTCAGTGTCGCGCACCTCGCACTGGCACCGGACCTTCCCGCGCCTCGTGCAGGTGGTGACGCGAACAGTGCACGCTGGGCGCCGGTCGAGGATCTGCTCGGTCCTGAAGGAGGCTTCGGCCGTGAGGGCGAGCAGTCCGCGCCGCTTGCCTTCGATCACGCCCGAATTCTTGACGACGGGGTGGAGCGGGCCCGTTCCAAGATCGAGTATTCCTCGCTGGCCACGGCGTTCTGCCCGCCCGAGTTCACCGTCGGTGAGCTGCGCCGGGTATACGAAGCGGTGTGGGGTGTGGTCCTGGATCCTCGCAACTTCCACCGCAAGGTCACTGGCACGCCCGGTTTCCTGGTTCCCTCCGGAGGGACGACCACCCGCCAGGGCGGCCGCCCCGCGCAACTGTTCCGGGCCGGCGCGGCCACCGTGCTCAATCCCCCGATGCTGAGGCCCGAGGTCTGACGGCGCGGACGTGTGAAGTCCGGGCCTACGGAGCGCCCGCCGTCTCACTGCTGCACCAAAAGTCTGAAATGTCGCGTTATCTTGCAGGGGTAACCCACCCTGCCGCTGAGCGGTCTCACCCTCCGCGAGAGAAGCGATGCTCCAGGCCATCGGACTCACAAGCACCCCCCGCCGCGACCTTCCCCCCGCCGTGGGCGACCTGACCTTCGAAGCCCCGCCCGGCCGCGTCACCGTACTTCTCGGCGCTCCGGGCTCCGGCAAGACCACCGCTCTGCGGCTGATGCTCGAGCTCGAATCCGGGCGGGGTGTCACCTATTTCCGCGGTCGCCCCCTGCATCGCATGGGCCATCCCGCCCGCGAGGTCGGTGTGCTGCTCGGCGACGTACCGGGCCATCCCGCGCGTACGGCCCGCGGGCAGCTCCGTATGCTCTGCGCCGCAGCCGGCGTCCCCGCGTCGCGAGCCGACGACCTGCTCGACGTCGTCGGTCTCGCCGGGCTGGGAGACCAGCGCCTCGGCACGCTCTCGGCCGGTATGGACCGTCGGCTCGGCCTCGCGTCGGCGCTGCTCGGCGACCCGCACACGCTCGTACTCGACGAACCCGCCATGGGCCTTTCCCCTCGGGAGAGGAGCTGGATGCACGGGCTGCTCCGCGCACACGCGACCGAGGGCGGAACCGTTCTGCACACCACCAGCGATCCCAAGGAGGCCGCTCGCACCGCCGACCGGGTCGTGACCATCGATGACGGGCGCCTCGTCGCCGACCAGGACGTCGCCGACTTCTCCCGCACCAGGCTCCGTCCCCGCGTCGCTGTACGGACTCCGCACGCGGCCAGGCTGGCCGCGGTGGTCAGGCGTGAGGCAAGAGCCGCGCAGCGATCCGTCGAGGTGGTTGCCGAGGCGGGCAGCCGGCTGTCGGTGTACGGCAGCAGCTGTGCGGAGATCGGTGACACGGCCTACCGGCACGGCGTCCCCGTGCACCAACTCGCCGACGAGACCGGGGACACGGGACCGGTGCCTGCTCCCGCCACCGGTCCCGGTGTACGAGCCGCACCGAGGCCCGCCTCGTCCGTGGCCATTTCGGAGCTCCCTCCTCCGATCCCCGTACGTCCCGCCCATGGCCCCCTACGGCCCTTGCGCTACGAACTGCGCCGCCTCCTGGGCGTCAGGACAACGGCCATGATCATGGCGGCCGTTCTGGTTGTCTCCGTGGGGCTCTCCGTTCTCATGGCCCGTTCGGGCCGGACGCCTCTGCCTGATCTGCTGGTTGCCTGGCCGGACCTGCTGCCTCTTCCTCCCGCCGCGTTCGGTGCCGGTCTGCTCGGCGCGCTGTCCTTCGGCGATGAGTTCCGCTACCCGGCACTTGCAGCGGGGCGTGGGACTGTCCCGCGCCGCCTCGGCCTCCTGGTCGCCAAGCTGGCTGTCTCTGCAGGCGTGGCGCTGTTTCTGGCCACGGCGTCCGTACTCGCGGACGCCGAGGCCCTGCGCCTCGTCTACGGCGGCGACTTGGTCGAGGTCCCGGCAAATGCCGCGCCGCTGGCAGCGAGTTGGGTGGGTCTGACGGTCGGCTGCGCCTGGGCCGGGCTGCTGGCGGCTGGTGTCTTCCGCCTGACGGGCGCCGGAGTTGCCGCAGTCCTCGCTGTTCCTGTCCTTGTCGTTCCACTCGTGCGGTGGCTGCTCTCGGGTCCGTCAGCCCGTTCGATCGCCGGACTCCCGGGCAGGCTGCGGGAGCTCGCCTGGCTGCAATGGCCCTACGAAACGGACAGGTGGGCGATGGCCGCTGTGCGAGTGGTGACCCAGCCCGTGGGAGTGGCGCTTTCCCTGTCGTTGTCAGCCCTCATCTGCGCGTATGTGTTCACCAGCTTTCGAGGAAGGGCCCGTTGGTGATCGCATTGATTCGTCTTGAGGGCGGGGTGCTGGCAACTCTCCCGAAAACGTGCGATTTTTGCTGATAAGGCGTCAATTGCGGGGTGGGTGCCGATCACCCTTTCGTGTGCTTTTCACCAAAGACCTCAAGGGTCGGCTGAGCCACGCCGACAAAGGATGCGTGAGTACCCTTGCGCACACCATGATGACCGCCGCCCGCTCCGCCGACTCCGGCCTCGCCGGCCCGGGCGAACTCGATCGATACCCCTACGGGGAGGCGCCGGCCGGCGAGCGCGCCGCGCTGCGTTCCTGGGGCGGTGCCGATTCCGAATTCGGGCGGGCGAGCCGGCGCGGCACGGCCAGCCGGGGCCGTGGACTCCACGGCCAACTGGTCCAGCAGCTGGGCCAGATGATCGTTTCCGGCGACCTCGGTGCCGACCGGCCGCTCGTTCCGGAGGAGATCGGTCAGCGATTCGAGGTCTCCCGCACCGTTGTGAGGGAGTCCCTGCGCGTTCTCGAGGCCAAGGGGCTGGTCAGTGCCCGGCCCAATGTGGGCACCCGCGTCCGGCCGGTCAGTGACTGGAATCTTCTGGACCCCGACATCATCGAATGGCGGGCCTTCGGTCCTCAGCGCGATGACCAGCGCCGGGAGCTGGCCGAGCTCCGCTGGACGATCGAGCCGCTGGCTGCCCGGCTGGCCGCCGGTCATGGGCGTGAGGACATCCAGCAGCGGCTCGGCGACATGATCGAGATCATGGGGCATGCGATGGGGCAGGGAGACGGAATCACCTTCTCCCGGGCCGATGCGGAGTTCCACTCCCTCCTCATCCAGGCGGCGGGCAATCGCATGCTCGAGCACCTTTCCGGGATCGTCTCGGCGGCTCTCCAGGTCTCGGGTGGCCCTGTCACGGGCTGTGACCGGCCCGGTGAGGTATCGCTCGGTCACCATGCGCGCATCGTCGAGGCTCTCGCGGCGGGTGACTCCGCCGGTGCCGAAACGGCCATGCGGCAGTTGCTCGTCGTCCATGTGGAGCGGGCGGTTCCCGCGCCGCGCGAGCACTGACCGCCGTACTGCCGGGGTATGAGAACCGTATGCCGTCGGCCCCTCACGGGCCGGCGGCATAATTATACGGAGATATCACCTCTGGTTACGTTTGTCGGTAATGAGGTGTGACTCGGGCCACGCGGATTGGGCGTAACACTCCTCGAAACAGTGCGATGACTTAAGAGGTGACCGCCGCGGAAGGAATACAGCAGCCACGTAGTGCGCTGTGCAGTTCTGAGGCCAAACCCGCGCCGTCGGCAACATCCCCAGCCGCCGGTCGTCGGTTCCAGCCCTCTCCAGGGCCGGGCCGGAAGCCGTTTCCATCGTTCCGAGAGGTTGTTCGTGTCGGCCAGCACATCCCGTACGCTCCCGCCGGAGATCGCCGAGTCCGAGTCTGTGATGGCGCTCATCGAGCGGGGAAAGGCTGATGGGCAGATCGCCGGCGATGACGTGCGTCGGGCCTTCGAGGCTGACCAGATTCCGCCAACCCAGTGGAAGAATGTTCTGCGCAGCCTCAACCAGATCCTCGAGGAAGAGGGTGTGACGCTGATGGTCAGTGCCGCGGAGTCGCCGAAGCGCGCCCGCAAGAGCGTCGCAGCGAAGAGCCCGGTCAAGCGCACCGCCACCAAGACTGTCGCCGCCAAGACTGCCGTGACGCGGACCGTCGCGGCCCACGCCGCCTCGGCGGCCGAAGGCGTGGACGCGGCGGCTGACGACGCTGCCGCGGCCGCTCCTGCGAAGAAGGCTGCCGCCAAGAAGACAGCGGCCAAGAAGACCGCCGCGAAGAAGACCGTGGCCAAGAAGACAGCGGCGAAGAAGGCCGGCAAGCAGGACGAGGAACTCCTCGACGGCGACGAGGCGGCCGAGGAAGTCAAGGCCGCCAAGGGCGAGGAAGAGGAGGGCGAGGGCGAGAACAAGGGCTTCGTCCTCTCCGACGACGACGAGGACGACGCACCTGCCCAGCAGGTTGCCGTCGCCGGCGCCACTGCCGACCCGGTCAAGGACTACCTGAAGCAGATCGGCAAGGTTCCCCTCCTCAATGCCGAGCAGGAGGTCGAGCTCGCCAAGCGCATCGAGGCGGGTCTCTTCGCCGAGGACAAGCTGGCGAATTCCGACAAGCTCGCGCCGAAACTCAAGCGTGAACTGGAGATCATCGCCGAGGACGGCCGCAGGGCCAAGAACCACCTGCTGGAGGCCAACCTCCGGCTCGTGGTCTCGCTGGCCAAGCGCTACACCGGCCGCGGCATGCTCTTCCTGGACCTCATCCAGGAGGGCAACCTCGGTCTGATCCGCGCGGTCGAGAAGTTCGACTACACCAAGGGCTACAAGTTCTCCACGTACGCCACCTGGTGGATCCGTCAGGCGATCACCCGCGCCATGGCCGACCAGGCCCGCACCATCCGTATCCCGGTGCACATGGTCGAGGTCATCAACAAGCTCGCGCGGGTGCAGCGTCAGATGCTCCAGGACCTGGGCCGTGAGCCCACCCCGGAGGAGCTGGCCAAGGAGCTCGACATGACCCCTGAGAAGGTCATCGAGGTCCAGAAGTACGGTCGTGAGCCGATCTCTCTCCACACCCCGCTGGGTGAGGACGGCGACAGCGAGTTCGGAGATCTGATCGAGGACTCCGAGGCGGTCGTGCCGGCCGACGCGGTCAGCTTCACGCTGCTCCAGGAGCAGCTCCACTCCGTGCTCGACACGCTCTCCGAGCGTGAGGCGGGCGTGGTGTCGATGCGCTTCGGTCTCACCGACGGCCAGCCGAAGACACTGGACGAGATCGGCAAGGTCTATGGCGTGACGCGCGAGCGCATCCGTCAGATCGAGTCGAAGACGATGTCGAAGCTGCGCCACCCGTCGCGTTCCCAGGTGCTGCGCGACTACCTCGACTAGATCGCGGACAGACACAGGCGTGGGGCCCGGAACCTCTTCAGGTT
>NZ_JBHWVO010000037.1:0-59060 GCF_042736635.1 Streptomyces sp. NPDC060035 | reverse complement strand
CCTGACAAGGGATCCCAGGACAGGCGGCCACTCCTTTACGCGGGTACTCGGTTACCCCTCGCGCCCGAAGAAGTCAAGCTGCACGTCGACTCCCTCAACCTCTTCCAGGCCGAACAGGGCGCCCAACTGGCCCTCCCTGACTGGCTTGCTGCCCTTCCTTGTGGGCACACGTAGAGGCTGTCCAGGCCGAGTCGGCGTGGTTGGCGGAGCCACGCGGGTCAGCGGGCTTGTGCCGGGATTGTGGCGGGGGCCTTGGCCCGGGGACGGACTGAGGGGCGTGACGTACGGGCCGGCCGCCATGGCCTCGTAGATGCGGATGATCTCGTCCTTGGTGCGCTTGAACAGCTCCGGTTTCCTATTACGGAAGGCCCGGAAGCTGTCCATGACGAGGTCGAGGTCCTGACGCGCGATGCCGTAGAGGTGGAAGTACGCGGCATCCAACTCTGCGCGCATGAGGAAGCGGCGGTCCTCATCCCAGACGAAGGGGGCACCCTCATCGTCGAGGTGGCTGGCCCACGGTTTCGTTTCATGGGATGTGTAGGTCAGTTCGAGGACGCGGGCTCGCAGCCAGGTCGCAGGCGATCCGTCACTAAGCCAGCTGACGGACTGGGTGTACTTGTCTGGGGCGAGGACCGGGAGCTGTTCGTACGTGAAGTAGGCGAGAGACGCTCCGGCGTACTTCTGCTTGGCTGCGAAATCGAGAACAAGGCTGGACAGATTCGCGAGCAACAGGTCCGGTGTAAAGGCCGGGAACATCAAAGGAAGTTTGTGCCCCACAGCCGTCCGAGGCAGTACGGACGCGATGACCGTCCGCTCGTCCGAGGCACGGCACACATCGCGCCAGCCGAGCAACCAGTTGTGCGGCCACTCCTTCCGTTCATTCGCCAAGTCTTCGGCGAGCCGCACATCGACTTCAGCTTCGTGCACCCAATGCCGGGGCAGGGGGAGCGCCGTCGGGTCTTGGTGGGTCTCCGTGTCCAGCCTGGGCAGGGTGCCTTTGTTGATCTGGGCCTGGGTAGCGTTCTCGTAGGTGGCAAATCGCCCATCGAAGTGGTGAACAAACTTTCCTTCGTAGAGCGGCAGGTATCGCTCATCACCCTTGGTGAAGACAGTGCCCCTGCGGATCCATTCCGCACTTCTGAGCTGGTCAGCAGAGCGGAAAGACTTCGAGTTGGTGGCCATGTCCAACATGCGCAGGAAGGGCCCCAGCTCCCAGTGATTGACCTCTGACTCGCCAGGAACCTTGCGCCAGAGAAGCGGAACACGCTCGTGGATCCCCTGAAGCACCCGCAGGTGCTCCGGGCTCTCACACACCGGCGCCGTCCGGCTGTTCGGGTTGATCCGGCGGAACCCCTCCGCGTTCAGCGTGAACTCGCGGGCGTCCAGCTGATCCGGCCGACGGGCCCGGAACGCGAGGCGGACACGCTCGAACTCGTGGGCCGGGCCGCCGAAGGTGAACAGGCAGAAGCGGTACTGGTTGTGGACGTCCGCGAAGAGCTTCTCCTCGTTCTCCAGGTCCAGCACCGTGTTCAGCTGCCGCCGCTCCACTAGGTCCGAGAAGAACGCCGACGTCGTCTTGTCCGTCGCGATACCAGTCGGCAGGACCAACCCCGCCATCCCCTCCGGCCCCACCAGCATCCGTGACTTCTCCGCGAAGACCGCGTACGTGTTGACGTCGCCCTTGCCTGTCAGCGGGAAGATCCCTGAGTCCCGGAGCATGTTCGTCGTGCCCTTGGACTCACGCTGAGCGGTCAGGTAATCCCGGTGCAGCTTCCGGTCGTCCTCGATCACGTTCCCGTGCTCGTCGACCGACTTCAGAAGCTGACCGATCCGGTGCTCACGCTCGCTCGCCGTCTCCGCGTCCGCGACGTACGGGTTCTGCGCGGCAAACCACTCCTTCTTCTGGATCTTCACCCGCTCCCACGGCGGGTTCCCCAGCACACAGTCGAAGCCCCCCTGCCACCCTGTCTCCGCATTCGCATCGGCCGCATCGCGGTCCTCGACCCGGAACACGCGCGGGAACTCCAAGTGCCAGTGAAAAAAGCGGTTACGGGAGACCACCTCACGCAGTTCCCGCTCCCCCGCCCCCTCGCGCCACTCCCGGTCCTCGTCCGACTCCGGCACCGGGTCTTCACCCATCGGAGGCAAGGGCTCCGGAATACCGTCGAGCGCCTCACCCAGCTCCAGCCGCTTCAACGTCGACGTCGTAATAGGCGCCGGGGCGTCTTTCCGCTTGGGCCAGATGAAGGCCGCACACCAGGCGTCGGCCACCCGCTTGAGGCGTTCCAGCTCCGGGTTGGCCTCGAACTCCTTGTGCCGCTTCGCCAGTTCGCGGATGGCGGCGAGTCCTCTGCCTACCGGCCTGGCCGCTGCCTCCTCCGCGGCCACCCGCACCCTTGCTGTGCTCGTATGGACGGCCGGCTCCCCCAGCTGGCTCTGGACCCAGACCTCGATGCCCTTCAGTTCCTTGCGGTTGCGGTCACGCGCCTCGTTGATCGCCGGGCCCTCGTCGCCCTCCAGCTTCTTGAAGGCGTTCTCCGGGATTCCCGCTTCCAGCAGCAGCGGTGTCGTCCCCAGCAGGGCGTTGCCAACCTTGATGCGGTCGTCCAGGAAGGCGAGCGGCTCCCCCGGGTTCAGGGACTCCAGCCACAGCGACACCTTGGCGATCTCTGCGGCGAGCGGGTTGATGTCGACGCCGTGGACACAGGACCGTACGACCTTGCCCATCGCCTCGCGCACCTTGTCCGGTGCGGGCTCCAGCTCGTTGTCGTGCAGCTGGGCATAGCGCAGAGCTATGCGCCGGGCGGCCGCGACCAGGACATGGCCCGAACCACAGCTGGGGTCCACGAAACGGATCCTGAGAAGGTGATCGGGGATCCCTGACTCCGCGTGGCGCTTGATCACCGGGTCCAGGGCGTTGTCGAGGAGCTTCTCAATGAGTACGGACGGCGTGTAGTACGAGCCGGTCGTCTTCCGCTTGTTCCCGGCCACCAGGTCCTGGAGCCAGAACTCCCGCTTTTCCGGGTCGTGGCGGGGGATGAGCTCCAGCAGGGACTCGTAGACGCTGCCGAGTTCGTCCGCGCCCAGGTGACGGTAGTCCACCCGGCTCGGGCGGCCCTGCTTGTCCCTTACGCGGGAGAGGAGCCGGACCGCGTCGAGCAGGTTCTCGTTGGGGAGCTTCGCCGAGCGCAGGGGTTCCGGGCTGCCGGGGAGCAGGGCGAGGTGGCCCTCACCGCCATCCGCACGGAAGTACAGGCCGCCGAGCTCGGGAAGTGCGAGGGCCTCCAGGCCACGGTCCTGGCCGAGCGCGTCCAGGACGATGCGCAGGCCCTGCCACAGGTCGCTGTTGTGGTCGCCCTTCCTGCGCGAGGAGATCCGGCGCAGCCGGGCTGTGGAGAAGTAGCGGGCGTAACGGGCGCGGGCCCGTTCCAGGGCATCGATCTGCTTGCGGGAAGCGCCTTCCTCCGCCTGCAGGAGCAGGGCGTTGCGGTCTTCGGCGACGAAGAGGAAGACCAGCTGGTAGGCGAGTCGGAGCAGCTCGTGGTGGAAGTCGTCCAGCGCGGGCTTGCCGGCACGGGTGAGCGCTTCGCCGAATTGCGGGTTGGCCTGGAGGAAGCCCGAGCCGAGGATACTCAGGGCCTGCTTGACCTGATTGCGGAGGCGGTCGCGGGCGCGGATGCCGGTCTCAATGGAGTAGGCGCGCCACCATTCGATGCGGCAGTCGGCCGGGGTGAGGACGGTGACGTCGTCGGGGGCGGCTGCGTCGTCGAGTGTGTCCTCCTCGGGCTCGCGCTCGGCCTCGGCCGTGTCGTCGTCTTCCTCGACCTCGACGGCCGCTGCTCCGCGCCGCTTCTTCTCCGGCTTCGGCACGAGCTCGAAGCGGGTGGAGTGGAGCATCGCGTAGAGCAGCAGGAAATCGGCGAACTGGTCGCCGCCGAAGATCGCTTCGAGGTTGAACTCAACGTACGCGGAGCCGACGAGTGCGGTGGAATCGCGCAGAACACGCAGTACCCGGCCGTTGGAGAGGAGTCCCCACAGGTGCTCGTCGGAGACGTTGAGGAGTTCCTGGACCATCGACTGCGGGGCACGGTTGGTGCCGATGCCCCGGTCGAGTTCAGTGTTCCAGCCCAGAAGGTGGACGGGCAGGTGCTGCTGCCACTGGTGGCTCACCGGGTACGGGTCGGGTCGCCCCGGCACCGGGATGCCCTGGCGCTTGGGCACCGTGGTGAGGCCTGCGTAGCCGAGCTCGTCCAGGAGGACGCCGAGCCATTCCTTGACCGTGACCTTTGCCGGGTCGGTGTTCTCGCCGAGCTCGTCGAGCTGGTCCTGGAAGGTGGCGTACGTGGCCTTGAGGTACTCCCATTTGCGGCTGGCGGCGTCCTCGACCCGTACACCGCGCGGCAGACGGTAGTCGGCGGGGGCAGCACCGGGAAGCTCCCGGTCACCGAAGCGGATCTTGTTGATGAGGTCGGCGGAGAGCAGCGCTCCCTCTATGCGTACGGCTGTGCTCGCCGGGAGGTGGTCGGGGGCGAGAGTGGTCACCTGGATCCTCCGGGACGCTTGACGTACACGTACACACCGAGCAGGTCGGGTTCGCCCGCGGGTTCGGCGGTGATGCGGCGGGCGGCTGCCGCGCCGCGTGCCCGGCCTCTTTCGCCGGCCGCCTCCCGTACGCGCTGGTGGGCGGCTTCGAGGCGGCGGGCGACCTGGTCGCCGTGGGCGGTCAGGTGGTCCTCGACCTCGGCGAGTTCATCCAAGGCGCGAGTGATCTGCTGTCCGCGCATCGACTGGTTGGTGTTGCGGTCGGGGGCGGCGAGGAGCAGTTGGGCGGTCTCCTCGTCGCTGAGCCATTCCCGCTTGCCCTCGGGGTCGTTGCGCCAGGCCAGCAGCTGGGCGTCCTCGGCGACCAGTTCACGCGGGGGCTCTGTGGTCCGCACGGTGCGGCGGCCGGGGAGGGTGAGGCGGAAGCGGTAGCGGACCAGGAGCAGGACGGTCCGGTGGGCGACGTCTGGGGTGCGGATGACGCCGAGCCGGCGGGCCGGTCGGTCGTTCTCGCTCAGGCCCGGGTCGAGGGCCGAGTCCAGGGCGTAACGGGCGACGGCCCGCACCGCAGGGTCCGTACGGAACAGGGCGTGCGCCCCGGCCGGGACCGGAAGGTCCTGGTGGAAGACCAGGTTGTCCGCTGCCGGTTTACGGCTCTTGGCCTTGGCCGTACGGGCCGTGGCCTGGGCGGCGCCGGGGCCGAGGGCCTGGTCGGCGTCCTCGTAAATGCCCAGGGAATGGCGCAGGCCACGGGGCAGCGCTGCTGTCGGGGCGGTGAATCCGGTGGAACGGGCGTCGGGGCGTACCGGCGAGCCGAGGGCCTTCAGCGTCTCGCGGGTGAACTCCGCGATGTCGGCAGGGTCGCCGAGGGCCTGGCGCAGGGCGTCGAGTTCGGCCTGGACCTCGTCGGGGCGAAGGCCGCTGTGGGCGAATTTGGTCAGGACCTTCGACTCGCGCTCGGCCGCACTCTCCCACTCCGTGTCGAGCTGTTGGCGTGCGAGGCCGAAGAGTTCGCTGGAATCGAAGTCGAGAGCGAGCTGTCCGTCGCCCGCGCCCTCGCGGCCTCTGAGCAGGAGGGCCTTGGACAGTGCCTGCAGCACCCCGGCACCGGCGTCGGGGACGGGGACGATGACACCCACCTGCTCGGCGATTTCCCGGTGCTTGCGGATGAGTACGTCCAGGACGAGGCCGTCGATGCCGGTGTCCGTGTCGTACAGGGTGATGGCGCGGACGTTCTCGCGGGACTGTCCGAAGCGGTCGACGCGGCCTTCGCGCTGTTCGTGCCGGGTGGGGTTCCAGGAGAGGTCGTAGTGGACGACGGCGCCGAAGTGCTCCTGGAGGTTGACGCCTTCGGAGAGGCAGTCGGTGGCAACCAGGACGTGCCGGCCGCGCTTGGTGGTGAGCTCGTCGATGCGGGCCTGGCGGGCATCGGGGTGAAGCATTCCGGTGATGGCGTCGACGTGGGCGCCGCGGCCGAGTGCTTCGGCGAGGTGCTGGGCGACGTACTCGGCGGTGGGGATGTAGCGGCAGAAGACGATGGGGTCGTATCCGTCGACAAGGAGGCCCTTCACCGCGTCGATGAGGAAGGCCAGCTTGGTGTCGTGCTCGGGGCCGGCCAGCGAAGCCGCACGGTCAGCGAATTCCTTCAGCTTGCGGCTGCCGCCTCGGGTGGTGGTTTCCGCGTCGTCGACGTCTTCGAGGAGGGAGCCGGGTACGGCGTCGAGTCCTTCGCTTGTCTCGTCGCCGGTGAGCTCGAGGACGGCCTTGCGCCCGATGCGTTCCGCCTCGTCGGGCGTGCGTGCTGCGGCGACGGCGGCACGCACCTTGAGCGTCTCCGCCGCCGCGGCCGGCGAGGAGAGCACACAGCGCAGCAGGGCGAGGACGGACCACCAGGTGAGGCGCTGTTTGAGGGCGCCGTCGGGCCGGCGGACCTCCTCGCGCGCGAAGGCGAGGACGTCGGAGACGAAGCGGGCGTACTCGGTGCCCAGTTGGTAGGGAGCCGGGCGCAGTTTACGGTCGCGCGGGAAGGGGGTGTCCTCGTCAAGGTAGCGCCGGATGTCACGGCGGCGGCGCTGTACGAAGTGGCGGGCGAGACGGTCTCGGTGGGCGGGCACGGTCGGGTCGAGTGACTGGAGACCGGGATCGAGCAGGCTGGTGAGCTTGGCGAAGGCCTGGGCGTCGCCGCTGTGCGGGGTGGCAGTGACCAGGACGAGGTGGCGGCTCTCGTCCTGGGCGAGCGTGCGAAGCAGTTCGTAACGCTGCTGGTGTCCTGTGCCCGCTCCGACGCAGGTGTGCGCCTCGTCGACGATCAGCAGGTCCGGGCAGGTGCGGCGAAATGCCTCACGGCGGTCGGGCTGCTTGATGAAGTCGGTGGAGACAATCGTGCAGGGGTAGCGCTCGAAGAGCGTCTGGCCCGGTTCGACACCCTTTTGCAGACGGGCGGCAGTGGAGGGCAGGACCAGCTCCGCCTCCATCCCGAACTTCTCCCGGAGCTCGGACTGCCACTGCTCAGCGAGGGAGGGCGAGCAGAGCACTGCCATGCTGGTGGCCGAACCCTGTTCGAGGAGTTCTTTCGCGATGAGCGCGGCCTCGATGGTCTTGCCGATGCCGACATCGTCGCCGATGAGGAGGCGCACGGTGTCCATCCGCAGGGCCATCATCAGCGGGACCAGCTGGTACTGGCGCGGCTGGACGGCGATGGAGGCGAGGCTGCGGAAGGGCCCGGCACCGTGGGTCGCGGCGATCCGCAGGGCTGTGCGCAGGAGTCCGGCCGAGGCGAAGTCGCCGATCTCGCCCTCTGCCGCATTCGGTCGGCCGAAGCCGGGCTCTTTGATCTCGTACGGGAAGAGCGCGGTGATGAACTCACGGTCACCGTCGAGAGGTTGGGCGATCACCAGGTCGTCGGAAGCACCGGGCAGGACTACCCAGTCCCGCCCCCGGGCCGACACGAGATCGCCGGGCGCGCGGTCGGCGGCCGTCATCGGATGCTCCGTCCGGGGCCGAATACATCCGGGTGTGCGCGCACAGTGCTTTCCCATTCCTTGGTGTCGGCGCCGGCCCGGATCACGAGCCAGCCGTCGTCGATGAGCCGGTACTCGGCCGGCTTGTCCAGGTGCCGGCCGGCCGCGGTGTCCAGGTAGACCGCGACATCCGCGCCGGGCAGGCGGTAGACGATGTCGGGTCGGACGGGGGCGCCGGTCTGCTCCGGGTGTGTTTCATCGGGTAGCCGGTGCCCGGACCGGTCGAGCCACTCCACGAAGTCGGCCACCGGCCCCTGGGCGCTCTCGGTCGCGCGTGCCAGCGCTCGGGCCCGCTGGGCTGCCGGAGTGGTCTGCCGCTCGCCCCTGGTGGTGGCCGAGGCGAGCCTCATCAGCAGCGGGACAGCGGTGTGCCGGTCGATGCGGGTATGGAAACGCTGGTTGCTGTAGGAGAGGAGGCAGTCGTAGCAGCCGAGCTCACACCGCTCGGGAGCTCCCTCGGCTCTGTCCTCGTCCTTGCCGCTGTCAGGGTTCACGTGAATGATCTTCAGTGCCGCACGGGCGACTTCCGCGAGCGCTTGGGGATCATCGTGCAGCAGCCTCAGGACCCCTGCGCCGCCCTCCGCACCCTCGACGAAGAGCATCCGGCCACGCAGGTCCTCGTCGGGGAGGTCCTGACTGTCCAGCTCGGAGTCCTCCAGCTGGTAGCGGGCTTCCATACCGCGTTCAAGGGCGTATCTGAGCGTGATGGCGATCTTCTCGTCGACCGGTTCGGCCAGTCTCAGTACGGCGATGTTCTTGCGGTCCTCGACGTACGGGATGACCTGGAGCGCCCGGTCCGCCGAGGAGAACGCGCCCAGCGCCTCGTCCTCGGCGGACGCTTCCTGCGCTTCGTTCACCTTCTTGGCGCTGAGCCACCTTCCCTGCACCGGGTCGAGCCAGAATCCGCGGTCGCCGGGGTGCTTGCGCTTGCGGCGGCCGATGTTGAAGACACGGACGCGTGCGGTGTCGCCGTAGCTCACTCCGAGGACCGGGCCGTGGGCATCGGCGGAGACTGCGTCCAGCCGGCCGGCCGACTGGGAGAATTGATAGCCCGTCAGGAGTTCGAAGCCGGACTTGAGACGCTCCTCCTCGTCGGAGGAGATACGCCGTACCGGCGATGCCTGGACAGTCGTCAGCACCATCGTCCGGCTCAGCGTGAGAGTGAGCGGGACGTGGCAGTCGTCACACTGGTCCGCGCCTTCGGAACGGTCGTACCAGGTGCCGCAGCTGCCGCAGATCCGCACATCGCTGGTGGCCACCTGCCCGGGCGTGGAGCCTGTCGGAACCTGTACGCGGTCGACCGCGTACCGCTGTCCCTCGTGATAAATGAGCGCTCCCGGACCGAACTCGGAGATGGCGATGAAGCGTGGGCGCTGGATGTACGCACCGTTCTTCTGGCCGTATCTGCCCTCGCCCCGCTGACCGGGAATGTAGGCGGCCAGCGGCAGGCGGGGGAAGGAGTAGCCGGGGAGGAACCCTTCCGAAGCGAAGTAGCGGTAAGTGTAGAAGTCGCTGAAGGACTCCTCGCTGTCCTCGTTGCGCAGCAACTTGAGCCGGCTCTCGGCCTCGGCGCGACGGGCCTGTGCCCGGCGCCGGGACTTCGGGTCGACGGTGAGGTCCCCGGCGGTGCGGTGCTGCTCCTCGCGTTCGGTGAGCGCTGAGCGGTAGAGGCGCCGCCAGCGCTCGCAGTCGTCGTCGAACCGGCGCGGCGCCGACCGTACGACGTCCTCGATCCAGCCGTCGTACCACCAGGTGGTGCGCTCCTCCAGGTCCGCCAGCAGGGGGCGCAGAACCTCGGCCGCCCTCGCGATGGCACGACGGCGGGCCGTCTCGCTGTCGAGTTGGGTGCGCATCGCTTCCGTAAGCCTGAGCGGCACCGGTTCGCCGGGGCCCGCAGGAGTCTCCGCGTCCAGGAAATCGGTCATCCGGGATTCGAGGGAGGCGCCTGTCTCGGCCAGCCAGATGGCGTGGACGTGCGAGCGCAGCAGCTCCTCGTTGGCGAGGTCGAGGCGGGGCGGTGTGACGCTGCCCGCGACCATCAGTTCGGGGCGGCGGAAGTAGTACTGATCGTGGGCGCTGCCTGTCGAGCAGTACGTGGTGACCAGGGCAGGCTGTCCGGAACGTCCGGCGCGGCCGGAGCGCTGGGCGTAGTTGGCGGGAGTGGGAGGGGCGTTGCGCATGGCCACCGCGTTCAGGGTGGCGATGTCCACGCCGAGCTCCATCGTCGGTGAGCAGTAGAGGAGGCTCAGCTCACCCTCCCTGAATGCCTCCTCACGGATCTCGCGTAGAGCCGAGGGAACCTGGGCGGTGTGCTCACGGGCTTCCAGGCCGACCAGCTCGGCCGCGCTGTCCCGATAGAGGTCACGGAAGTAGGTATTGACGCGCGGCTCGGCGTCCGGGTCGCTCACCTTGCGCAACGGGTCGGGCTCGGGAGTGGCACCGTCTCCGGGAAGCCAGCGCAGCGCGGCGGACCTGACCTGGTGCCCTCGCGAACCGTCACGTTCCTCGCGAACGACTGCGACCAGGCCGTGGGTCTCCAGCACCTGCAGAAGGCTGCGGATGACTGCGTCGGCATCCGCGACGGACATGCGCCGCCCGGCGAGACCGGGGATGTCCTCGAACTGGCCGGGCCGACGCAGGAAGCGTCCGTACGCCCCGAGGCCACTGAGGTAAATGGCCTCACCCGAAGGGGCTCCCTTGGGCCCGCTTCCCGGGAAGGCGACGCGCGAGGGTACACGGGGTTCCCTCGTCGGCAGCGCCCACACGCCGAGCAGGTGTCCCTCGGACAGGCGCTGAAGCTGGTCGAAACCTTCCTGGGTGAGCAGCGGATCGTCCACGGCGAGCGACCGACGGAGCTCGTCCAGCAGGACGCGGGCCAGGTAGGCGCGGTGTCCGGGCGAGTCGCCGGTGAGAGCGGGATGCGCACCCTGCCAGCACTCCTCGTCGGCGGCGATCTCCGTGAGATCGGTGTAGCCGAAGCGGAGCAGCCCGGTCTGGGTGAGGTTAGGCATGGTGATGCGCCAGCCGCGCTCCAGGTCCGCGTGGACCCGGTAGGCCAGGACGGTACGCAGCGCAGAGCGCGCGAATTCCCGCTGGCTGTATTTGGCACCCGGGTTGCGCGCGAACGCCTCCATGGGCAGGCCGAGCGCCTCCTCGACCGCCTGTGGCAGCACATCGTGCCGCAGCCCTTCGGGGCCTGCGGCGGCCAGAGCCCGATAGAGCGCCCCGCGGATCTGGGTCACCTGGGCGAAGTCGTTGAAGTGTCCGGCCTGGAGGCTGGCGTCCTGCCGGTTGTCGACAAAGGTCAGAAGCTTACGGGCCCTCTCGTCGATGTCCTGCTGTGCGCGCAGCGAACGCACAACGCTGGCACTGATCAGAGAGACTGCCGAGCTGCGCCCTTCGGCAGCGAATGTCGCCAGCTTGACGAAATCCCTGGCCCGCAGCTGCTCATGGCTGACGCGGCAGCGCAGGCAGAACCGGAACGGGGCCCCGATCCACCAAGCGCGCAGCCCGTGCTCGCCCGAGGCAAGGAGAGTGCCGTCAGGAGCGACCCGGACCTCACGCGGCACGTCGCCGGATCGCGCCTGCACAACGGTCCTGGTGCCGTCTTCCGACGTTTCGACCCAGCTGTCGGGAAGGCGGGACAGCCGCTGCTCGCTGTCGGCCGGCCAAGGCTGCTCCTGGCTGACGTAGAGGTAGCCGTCCGCGTCCTCGGCCGGGGCCTCCGGGTCCCGGCGTGCCGTGAGGCGTGGTCCGGCCGGACCCTCCTCCCGGGTCACCACCAGGTAGTCGTGTCCGCAGTCGCGGCAGAACGCCAGAGGAATCAGCGGCTTCTCCCGGTGCTCAGGCACGCTGACCTGGTACTGGCTGGTCAGATGGCGCTGCCCGGCGGGTTCGAAGCTCGTGTAGACCGTGTCACCCTTGGAGAGGAACTGGTGCAGTCGGAAGGCGAACAACGGGCGCCGGTGCTGCGGGTGCCGCGCCTCGGCGCCTGCCCGGAGGATCGCCTCAATGGCGCCCCGGCACAGTTCCTCGGGCTGCCCGCTCGCCTTGGCAAGTGCGCGGCCCGCGTACGGCACGGTGACAGGTGTCCGGCGCACGAGCCGCCCGCCGGACTTCTTGTCCTCGACCAGGCCGAACGAATCCTCCACCCACACGGCGAGCGTGTCGGTCTGAAGCACCCTGTAGTCGCGCGACAGCGCGTGGGGCTCCTCGGCTGCACGGCGCACCGCCGCGCCCAGGGCCGAGCGCCGCTCACCTGCGGAGCCGCCGGAAGTGGCACCGGGATCTGTGGCGCGTTCGAGCGTCTCACCGATCACCCGTTGGGGACGGACCGTGGTTCCGAAGAGGCTGGTGGCGACGTCCGCCACCTTCGACTGTGCTTCGCCGAACGTGGCAGCACTGGCCATGGTCGCGGAGGTGCCGATGCACTGGAGCCCCGGAGCCGCGCAGGCGTCCCGCAGTCTGCGTACCAGCAGCGCGACGTCGGCTCCCTGCCGGCCGCGATACGTATGCAGCTCGTCCAGCGCAAGGAAGCGCAGGCCCTGAGCAGCTCCGATCAGCTCTTCGCGCTCTTGGGGGCGGGTCAGCAGGTACTCCAGCATGACGTAGTTCGTCAGCAGGATGTCCGGCTTGGCGCGCAGGACCGCAGCCTTCTTCTCTCTGTCCTCCTGCCCGGTGTAGCGGGCGAAGGTCACCTTCCGGTCAGCTTCCGGGATGCCCCACTGCAGGTAGCGCGCCAGCTCGTGCTGCTGGCTGTTGGCTAGGGCGTTCATGGGATAGACGACGATGGCGGAGATGCCGTCGGGGTTGGGGCGGCGCAGTACCGCGTCAACGACGGGAAGGATATAGGCGAGGCTCTTTCCAGAACCCGTTCCTGTCGTCAGGACATAGGAATCCCCCGAGGCGGCCGCTTCAATGGCTTCTCGCTGGTGGCGGTGAAGGGTGAGGGTCCGGGAGCCGGAGTCGTTCTCGTGGTCCTTGGACCGGAAGTAGCGGCGGCATTCGTGGTGCAGGAGGCCTTCGTCGACGAGCTCCGCAACGGTGCCCCCGCTGCGAAAACTGGGGTTGAGCGAAATGCGAGGGTCCGGCCAGCGGGCCTTACGGTTTCGCTCATCGTCGAGGTGCCGTTGGATATCCCGGTCCCGCACGCCGACCAGCGAGCTGGTGAAAGCGTCATAGTCCGTGATGAGTCTCTGGTGGACCCCGAATACATCCATCGTCGCGCGTGCTCCCCATTTACCTGCCGTAATGCGCGGTCCTGCCGCCATCGCTGCTGGCCCCCCAGCCATCGGTGACAATCACCCTACTGCCGCGCGGCACGCTCAGGAGCTGGGAAACATGTAGCCGACCGGAGACGGTTCGTTGCATGGTTCACTCCGGAGTACTCCAAGAGAAGGGGAGCCTTCGTGGCCCACGAGGTAGATCAGTCGTTCCTGGCCCTGCCACTGCGCGCCCTCGCCGACGCGGCGCTCGCCCGCGCGCGTGCGCTCGGCGCGGTGCACGCCGACTTCCGGTTCGAGCGGGTGCGGGGCGCTTCCTGGCGGCTGCGGGACGCCCGGCCCTCCGGGACGTCGGACACCACCGACCTCGGATACGCGGTACGGGTGGTGCACGGCGGGGCATGGGGGTTCGCGTCCGGGGTGGACCTGACGATGGACGCCGCGGCGAAGGTGGCCTCCCAGGCCGTCGCCATGGCGAAGCTGTCGGCCAAGGTGATCGCAGCAGCGGGGTCGGACGAGCGCGTCGAGCTGGCGGACGAACCGGTGCACGGCGAGCGGAGCTGGGTCTCGGCGTACGAGATCGACCCCTTCTCCGTACCGGACGAGGAGAAGGCCGGACTGCTCGCGGAGTGGAGCTCGCGACTGCTGGCGGCGGACGGGGTCGCGCATGTGGACGCCTCGCTGATGACCGTCCACGAGAACAAGTTCTACGCGGACACGGCCGGGACCGTCACCACGCAGCAGCGCGTGCGGGTGCATCCGCAGCTGACCGCGGTCGCCGTGGACTCCACGACGGGTGAGTTCGACTCGATGCGGACCATCGCACCGCCGGTGGGCCGGGGCTGGGAGTACCTCACCGGCACCGGCTGGGACTGGGACGCCGAACTGGAGCGGATCCCCGGGCTGCTGGCCGAGAAGATGCGGGCGCCGAGCGTCGAGGCGGGGACGTACGACCTGGTCGTCGACCCCTCCAATCTGTGGTTGACCATCCACGAGTCGATCGGCCACGCCACCGAACTGGACCGGGCGCTGGGGTACGAGGCGGCGTACGCCGGTACGTCGTTCGCCACGTTCGACCAGCTGGGGAAGCTGAGGTACGGCTCCCCCGTGATGAACGTGACGGGCGACCGCACCGCCGAGCACGGGCTCGCGACCATCGGGTACGACGACGAGGGCGTCGAGGCGCAGTCGTGGGACCTGGTCAAGGACGGCACGCTGGTGGGCTACCAGACGGACCGCCGGATCGCCGAACTGACCGGTCTCGGCCGGTCCAACGGGTGTGCGTACGCGGACTCGCCGGGCCATGTCCCCGTACAGCGCATGGCGAACGTGTCACTGCAGGCGGACCCGGGCGGTCTCTCCACGGAGGATCTGATCGGCGGGGTGGAGCGCGGGATCTACGTGGTCGGCGACCGGTCCTGGTCGATCGACATGCAGCGCTACAACTTCCAGTTCACGGGGCAGCGCTTCTTCCGCATCGAGAACGGCAGGCTGGCCGGCCAGCTGCGGGACGTGGCGTACCAGGCGACGACCACGGACTTCTGGGGCTCGATGGAGAAGGTGGGAGGGCCGCAGACCTATGTCCTGGGCGGCGCCTTCAACTGTGGCAAGGCCCAGCCGGGCCAGGTCGCGGCCGTCTCGCACGGCTGCCCCTCCGCCCTCTTCCGAGGCGTGAACATCCTCAACACGACGCAGGAGGCCGGGCGATGAGCGGTCACCACGGAATCGGCCGGGGGTCCGGGGGTCGTCCCCCGGGTCGGCACAGTCTCAACACGACGCAGGAGGCCGGGCGATGAGCCGCGTCAGCAAGCCGTACGAGATCGTCGAGCGCGCACTCGAGCTGTCCACCACCGATGGCTGTGTGGTCATCGCGGACGAGAACTCCTCGGCCAATCTGCGCTGGGCCGGCAACGCGCTCACCACGAACGGGGTGACACGCGGCCGGACCCTGACCGTGATCGCGACCGTGGACGGCGCCCAAGGGACGGCATCCGGCGTGGTGTCGCGTTCGGCCGTCACCGCCGACGACCTGGAACCTCTCGTGCGGGCCGCCGAGGCCGCCGCGCGCGGGGCCGGACCCGCGGAGGACGCGCAGCCGCTCGTCTCCGGGGTGCCGGTGTCCGCGGCCTTCACGGACGCGCCCGCCGAGACGAGCTCCGATGTCTTCGGCGACTTCGCCCCGGCGCTCGGTGACGCCTTCGCCCGCGCCCGCTCCGGCGGCCGTGAGCTGTACGGCTTCGCCCACCACGAGATGACCTCGACCTACCTGGGTACGTCGACGGGGCTGCGGCTGCGCCACGACCAGCCGAACGGGACGCTTGAGCTGAACGCCAAGTCCCCCGACCGGACCCGCTCCGCTTGGGCGGGACGGGCCACCCGGGACTTCAAGGACGTCGACCCGGGGGTCCTGGACGCCGAGCTCGCGCAGCGGCTCGGCTGGGCCGAGCGCAGGATCGAGCTGCCGGCCGGGCGATACGAGACGCTGCTGCCGCCGACCGCCGTGGCCGACCTGTTGATCTACCAGTTCTGGTCGTCGAGCGCCCGGGACGCCTCGGAGGGCCGGACGGTCTTCTCCAGGCCGGGCGGCGGTACGCGGCTCGGCGAGAAGCTCTCCGCCCTGCCGCTGACCCTGCGCAGCGACCCGCACGAGCCGGGTCTGGAGTCCGCACCGTTCGTGATCGCCCACGCGTCGGGCGACGACGCCTCGGTCTTCGACAACGGCCTGCCGCTGGCACCCACGGACTGGGTCAGGGAGGGCAAGCTGGAGCGGCTGACCACGACACGGCACTCCGCGGGGCTCACGGACCTGCCGCTGGCCCCGGCCGTGGACAACCTGGTGCTGGACGGCGGCGGTGAGCGTTCACTGGAGGAGATGGTGGCCGCCACGACCGGCCGGGCTCTGCTGCTGACCTGCATGTGGTACATCCGGGAGGTGGATCCGGCGACGCTGCTGCTGACCGGCCTGACCCGGGACGGTGTCTATCTGGTGGAGGACGGAGAGGTCCTCGGCGAGGTGAACAACTTCCGGTTCAACGAGTCGCCGGTCGATCTGCTGTCCCGGGCGTCGGAGGCGGGCCGCACCGAGAAGACGCTGCCGCGCGAGTGGGGCGACTACTTCACCCGGGCCGCCATGCCCGCGCTGCGGATCCCCGATTTCCACATGAGCTCGGTCAGCCGGGGCGTCTGACCGACCTAGACTGAACCGCAGTCCCATCCACCCCATCTCGACCCCACGAGGAGAGAAAAGACCGTGACGGACATCGTCGACGAGCTGAAGTGGCGCGGGCTCTTCGCCCAGTCCACCGACGAGGACGCACTGCGCAAGGCTCTCGCGGACGGCCCGGTCACGTTCTATTGCGGGTTCGACCCGACCGCGGCGAGTCTGCACGTCGGGCATCTGGTGCAGGTGCTCACCATGCGCCGGCTCCAGCACGCGGGGCTCAAGCCGCTCGCCCTGGTCGGCGGGGCCACCGGCCAGATCGGTGACCCGCGGCCGACCGCGGAGCGCACGCTGAACGACCCGGAGACCGTCGCGGCGTGGGTTCAGCGGCTGCGCGGGCAGATCGAGCCCTTCCTCACCTTCGAGGGCCCGAACGCCGCGACGATGGTGAACAACCTGGACTGGACCGCGGGCCTGTCCGCGATCGAGTTCCTGCGGGACATCGGCAAGCACTTCCGGGTCAACAAGATGCTCACCAAGGACTCGGTCGCCCGTCGGCTGGAGTCCCAGGAGGGCATCAGCTACACGGAGTTCAGCTACCAGTTGCTGCAGGGCATGGACTTCCTGGAGCTGTACCGGCGCTACGGCTGCACCCTCCAGCAGGGCGGCAGCGACCAGTGGGGCAACCTCACGGCGGGCATCGACCTGATCCACCGCGTGGAGCCGGCTGCCACCGTGCACGCGCTGGCGACCCCGCTGATGGTGAAGGCGGACGGCACCAAGTTCGGCAAGTCCGAGAGCGGTGCGGTCTGGCTCGACCCGGAGATGACGACGCCGTACGCGTTCTACCAGTTCTGGCTGAACGTGGACGACCGGGACATCTCCACGTACATGCGCATCCTCAGCTTCAAGAGCCGCGAGGAGCTCGAGGAGCTGGAGCAGCTCACCGAGGAGCGTCCGCAGGTCCGTTCGGCCCAGCGCTCGCTGGCCGAGGAGCTGACGACGCTGGTACACGGCGGCGCGCAGTGCGCCGCGGTCATCGCGGCGTCGAAGGCGCTGTTCGGCCAGGGCGATCTCGGCGAGCTGGACGAGGCGACGCTGGGCGCCGCCCTGTCCGAGGTTCCGCACGCCGAGGTCACCGAGCTCGGTCCCGTGGTGGATCTCCTGGTCGAGGTCGGTCTGGCGCCGAGCAAGTCGGCCGCCCGCCGCACGGTCAAGGAGGGCGGGGCCTACGTGAACAATGCGAAGGTCACGGACGGCGAGGCCGCCCCGGCCCGCGAGGAGCTGCTGCACGGTCGCTGGCTCGTGCTTCGGCGGGGCAAGAAGAACCTGGCTGCCGTCGAGGTCACGGCCGGCTGATCCGGTCACCGGCACCCACGGCACGGCACGGCGGCCGGTCACGCATCACGCGTGACCGGCCGCCGCCGCCGTGCCGCCCGGGTCAGGTTCTCTGCTTGTTGCTTCGGTTGCCCCTGATCGACTGCCAGACCATGTCGCCGACCCCGACGACGGCTACCGCGCCGATCAGCTGCAGCAGATGGCGCATCCAGTCGATGCCCTTGGTGTCGTCGACACCGATCCAGGCCGCTACGGCGTTGCCGAGGATGCTGCCGAGGATGCCGAACACAGCCGTCAGCCAGAGGGGGATGTTCTGTTTGCCCGGCAGGATCGCCCGGGCGATCAGGCCCAGTACCAGACCCACGATGATTGCCCACAACCAGCTCATATCGCCTCCTCGTGCGGCGCGGTATGCGCACGTTCGCCCAGTCTCGGCCCACCGGGCATACGCCGCATGCCGGACAGGTCCGTACGTGGTGCGGCGGTACGGACCCGGACGGACGGGACATGCCCCGGTCTCGAACCCGGGGGATGGCGGGCGTACCGTAGGGGCGGCCCGGTCCGGGAAGGCCCGGCACAGCGATCTGGTGGTGGAACATGTTGCGGAAGCAGAGCGGCACCGAGGTCTTCCGGATCACCGGAGCCCGCCAGGGTCTTGCCGACGATGTGCGTGGCCGGCAGCGGCGTTACATCATCTCGATGTCCGTGCGGACCGTCTCGGTGGTGCTCGCCGCAACGCTGTGGAATGTCGAGAGGCATGTGGCGGTGGTGGCGCTCGCGCTGGGCGTTCTGCTCCCCTATGTCGCGGTGGTCATCGCCAACGCGGGTCGTGAGAACGTCCCTTCGCTCCCGTCGACGTTCGTGCCCGCACCGATGCGGCCCGCTCTCGACGCCGCCCGTCCGACGGACCCGTCGGAGACCGTCCCGGAAGCCGGGCAGCCGGGCCGCGCCGGAAACGGGCACGAGAACGACTGAGCCGGCAGGCCGAGAAAGCTCAATAAAACCTCAGATCAATCATGAAGTTCCGGTGCACCGCACCCCGGTCCCCGTGACATACTTCGTAGCGCGCTCCGCATCCCCCGTCGGAGCGACGGACCGACGCCGGGCAGCTCCCCCCGTGGCTGCTCGGCGTCGCCTTTTCTCCGGCGGGGATGCGTCGATGAGGCCCTTGTCGATGAGGCCCTTAGGGTTGAGGTCGTGAACTTTCCCGAGACTTCCGCCGAGAGCGCCACCGGTGCGCCCGTCTGTTCCGCCAAGGGCTGCCGCGCCGATGCCGTGTGGGTACTCGCCTGGAACAACCCGAAGCTGCACACCCCGGAGCGGCGCAAGACCTGGCTCGCCTGTGACGAGCACCGGGAGCACCTCTCCTCCTTCCTCGGGGTACGCGGATTCCTGAAGGATGTCGTGCCGCTGGCGGAGTGGGAGTCCTCAGCCGCCGATCGCTGACATCGGCCGGTCGGGCTGCAGGAAGGCCGGGTCGTCGAGCCCGGAGCCCGCCTTCTTGCCCCACATCGCGAGCTTCCAGATCCTGGCTATCTCCTCGTCCGGCGCGTCCGAGCGCAGGGCGCCGCGCAGATCCGTCTCCTCGCGGGCGAACAGGCACGTGCGGACCTGGCCGTCGGCGGTGAGCCTGGTGCGGTCGCAGGCCCGGCAGAACGGCCTGGTCACGGAGGCGATGACGCCGACGCGGTGCGGGCCGCCGTCCACGGTCCAGCGCTCGGCGGGTGCGGATCCGCGCTCGTCCTCGCCCTCGGCGGTGAGGGTGAAGCGGGTGCGCAGCGATTCCAGGATGTCACCGGCCGTGATCATTCCGTCGCGCTTCCAGCCGTGCTGGGCATCGAGCGGCATCTGCTCGATGAAGCGGAGCTCGTACTCGTGCTCGACGGCCCAGGCGAGCAGATCGGGGGCCTCGTCGTCATTGAGTCCCGGCATCAGGACCGTATTGACCTTGACCGGGGTCAGTCCGGCGTCGCGGGCGGCTTCGAGCCCGTCCAGCACGTCCCGGTGCCGGTCACGGCGGGTGAGCGTCTTGAAGACGTCGGGGCGCAGGGTGTCCAGGGAGACGTTGACCCGGTCCAGGCCTGCGGCCTTCAGGGCTGCGGCGGTGCGCTTGAGTCCGATGCCGTTGGTCGTGAGCGACATCCTGGGGCGGGGTTCCAGGGCGGCGCACTGCTCGACGATGGAGACGAGCCCGGGGCGCAGGAGCGGCTCGCCGCCGGTGAAGCGCACTTCGCGGATGCCGAGGTCGGTGACGGCGATACGGACGAGCCTGACGATCTCGTCGTCACTCAGCAGCTCCTGCTTGGCCAGCCACTGCAGGCCTTCTTCGGGCATGCAGTAGGTGCAGCGCAGGTTGCACTTGTCGGTCAGTGATACACGCAGGTCGGTGGCGACCCGGCCGTAGGTGTCGATGAGCACGTGGCCCCCTCCCCCGGTGATGTCCGCAGTTGCGGTCTGACTCCCTCGAGAGTACGCGAGACCTGTGACATCTACGGTGCCCGATTGACACGAGCTGCGGTGGGGCCCCGTCGTATGTCTCTACGACGGGGCCCCACCGGGGTGCGCGGTGTCAGTGGGCGCCGATGCCGGTGAGGGACTTGACCTCGAGTTCGGCGTACTTGCCCACGTCCGGCTCCTCCTTGGAGAGGATCGAGCCGATCCAGCCCAGCAGGAAGCCCAGCGGGATGGAGACGAGGCCCGGGTTCTCCAGGGGGAACCAGGAGAAGTCGACTCCCGGGAACATCGAGCTGGCCTTCCCGGAGACGACGGGGGAGAACAGCACCAGGATGACGGACGAGGCGAGTCCGCCGTAGATGGACCAGAGGGCGCCCTGCGTGGTGAAGCGCTTCCAGAAGAGGCTGTACAGGATGGTCGGCAGGTTGGCCGACGCGGCGACGGCGAAGGCCAGGGCGACGAGCCCTGCCACGTTCAGGTCGCGGGCCATCGCGCCGAGCGCGATGGAGACGATGCCGATCGCGACGGTTGCCCACCGGGCGGCGCGCATCTCCTCCTTTTCGGTTGCCTTCCCCTTGCGGATGACGTTGGCGTAGATGTCGTGGGCGAAGGAGGACGAGGAGGCGAGGGTGAGGCCCGCGACCACGGCGAGGATCGTGGCGAAGGCGACGGCCGAGATCACGGCGAGCATGATCGCGCCGCCGGTGGTGCCGACCCCGCCGAGGTACTCCGCGAGCTGTGGCGCCGCCGCGTTGCCCGCCGGGTTCTTCGCCTTGATCTCCGCCGGTCCGATCAGTGCCGCGGCGCCGAAGCCGAGAGCGATCGTCATCAGGTAGAAGGCGCCGATGATGCCGATGGCCCAGTTGACGGACTTACGGGCGGCCTTGGACGTCGGCACGGTGTAGAAGCGGATCAGGATGTGCGGCAGACCGGCGGTGCCCAGGACCAGCGCGATGCCGAGGGAGATGAAGTCCAGCTTCGTGATCGCGTCCGCGCCGTACTTGAGGCCGGGCTCCAGGAACGCCTTCGCGTCGCCCTTCTGCCCGGCAAGGCTCTTCTCGGCCGCGGTGCCCAGCAGGTCGGAGATGTTGAAGTGGAACTTCCACAGCACCATGAACGTCATCAGCAGGGCGCCCGCGATGAGCAGCACGGCCTTGACCATCTGCACCCAGGTGGTGCCCTTCATGCCGCCGATGGTGACGTAGAGGATCATGAGCACGCCGACCAGCGCCACGATGACGATCTTGCCCGCGTCGCTGGTGATGCCGAGCAGCAGCGAGACAAGGACGCCCGCGCCCGCCATCTGGGCCAGCAGGTAGAAGATCGACACGACGATGGTGGAGGCGCCCGCGGCGGTACGGACCGGCCGCTGCCGCATCCGGTACGCGAGGACGTCGCCCATGGTGTAGCGGCCGGAGTTGCGCAGCGGTTCCGCGACGAGCAGCAGTGCTACGAGCCAGGCGACGAGGAAGCCGATGGAGTAGAGGAAGCCGTCGTACCCGAAGAGCGCGATGGCGCCGGCGATACCGAGGAAGGACGCCGCGGACATGTAGTCGCCGGAGACGGCGAGGCCGTTCTGGAAGGCGGTGAACTGGCGTCCGCCCGCGTAGAAGTCGGAGGCGCTCTTGGTCTGCCGGCCTGCCCAGACGGTGATGGCCAGGGTCGCGGCGACGAAGACCGCGAAGAGGCTGATGATCAGCGGCCGGTGCTCGGTCGTGGACGAGGCGGCGAGCTGGATCGCGGAGTGCGAGTGGTACGCGGCGCTCATGCGTCGGCCTCCATACGGGACTTGATGGCCTCCGCCTTGGGGTCGAGCTTCGTCGAGGCGTGGCGTGAGTAGAGCCAGGCGATGAGGAACGTGGTGGCGAACTGGGCGAGGCCGAAGACGAACGCCACGTTGAAGTTGGCGACGACGACGGTTCCCATGAAGTCACCGGCGTAGTTGGACAGCAGCACGTACAGCAGGTACCAGGTGATGAAGCCGACGGTCAGCGGAAAGGCGAAGGAGCGCTGTGATCGGCGCAGTTCGGCGAAGTCCGCGCTGTTCTGCACCTCGAGGAAGGCCTCGGTCGTGGGCTGGGCAGGACTGGTGTCCGATGTGCCCGGGGGCGGCGGTGCATCGATAGCCACGGATTCTCCTCGCGACGCGGGTGCGGTGGTCTCGGCGGTGGATTTCACAGGGAGTCCTCTGTGTGGTGGGGGGTTGGCGTGCGACTCCCTGACAACGGCACGGAGAGCACGGCGAAGCGGTTCACCGCAGATTCGCCGTTCTCGGACGCGCGTCCGCGGATACGCCTCCCTGAGGTCACACCTCGAACTCACTTGCCCCTATTTGTTGATGCGTCGGCATGATCAGCGATAACTTCACTGGTCATGTACCGGACCGGACACGCTGTGTGTTCCGGTCCACCGGCACGGATGATGTGGAGAACCCATGGCTCATCTGGCATCCAGACGGACACGCGCACTCACGCTGCCCGTCGGACTGGCTCTCACGGCCTCGCTCGGCTTCCTCCCAGGAACCGCGACGGCCGCTCCGGCCCAGGAGCCGACTGCGACGGTTTCGACCGACGGCCCGAAGCTGTCGTACGTCGTGAACACGCGAGGCGGGCATGGCACCGTCAAGCAGGTGAAGAAGGCGATATCCAAGGCCGGCGGCACCGTCGTGACGTCGTACGACAGGATCGGCGTCATCGTCGTCCACTCGCAGAACCCGGACTTCGGCCCGACGATCCGCAGGGCCAAGGGCGTCCAGTCGGCCGGTGCCACGCGCACCAACCCGATCGTCCCGCAGGCCACCAAGGACACCGGGGTCGAGCAGCCGCTCACCTCCGAGCAGGCGCAGGCCGCCGCGGCGGACGCGACGGCCGGTCAGGACCCGCTGGAGCCCCTGCAGTGGGACCTGCCCGCCATCAAGGCGGACAAGGCGCACGAGAAGTCGCTCGGCAGCAGCAAGGTCACGGTCGCCGTCATCGACACGGGTGTGGACGACACGCACCCGGACCTGGCGCCCAACTTCGACCGCGGGGCATCGGTGAACTGTGTGTCCGGCGCGCCGGACACGACGGACGGCGCCTGGCGGCCCGCCGCCGGTGAGAGCGACCACGGCACGCACGTCGCGGGCACCATAGCCGCGGCGAAGAACGGTGTCGGTGTCACCGGTATCGCGCCCGGTGTGAAGGTCTCCGGCATCAAGGTGTCGACGCCCAGCGGCTTCTTCTACACCGAGGCCGTCGTCTGCGGCTTCGTCTGGGCAGCCGAGCACGGCGTCGATGTGACCAACAACAGCTATTACACCGACCCTTGGCTGTTCAACTGCAAGAACGACCCCGACCAGGGTGCCCTGGTCGAGGCGGTCACCCGCGCCACCCGGTACGCGGAGGGCAAGGGCGTCGTCAATGTCGCCGCGGCCGGCAACTCCGACCACGACCTGGCCCTCGACGCGATCGAGGACACGACGAGCCCGAACGACACGACGACGGTCACGCGCACGGTCGACCCGAGCGCGTGCCCCGACATCCCGACCATGCTGCCGGGTGTCGTGACGGTCTCCGCCACGGGTGCCAAGGGCCTGAAGTCCTCGTACTCGAACTACGGTCTCGGTGTCATCGACGTGGCGGCCCCCGGCGGCGACTCGACGATCTACCAGACGCCCGCACCGCCGGCCACCAGCGGCCTGATCCTGTCCACGCTGCCCGGTGGCAGGTTCGGCTACAAGGCGGGTACGTCGATGGCGTCCCCGCATGTCGCGGGCGTCGTGGCCCTGATCAAGTCGACCCACCCGCACGCCTCGGCGCGCACGGTGAAGGCGCTGCTGACGCACCAGGCCGATGCCACGGCCTGCGGCGATCCGTACGACATCAACGGTGACGGAACGGTCGATGCGGTCTGCGAAGGCGGCACGAACTACAACGGCTTCTACGGAGCCGGTGTCGTGGACGCACTGGACGCGGTCCGCAGGTAACACCTGCGGCGATGCGTGAGGAGGGGCCGGGGACAGCTGTCCCCGGCCCCTCCTGCCGCTTCCGCCTCCATGGGCAACGGCTACGGCTTGATGAGCACCTTGAGGGCCGTGCGCTCGTCCATCGCCTTGTAACCGCCGGGCACCCCGTCCAGGCCGATGCTCAGGTCGAAGACCGGCGAGGGGTCGATCGTGCCGTCCAGCACGTCGGGGAGCAGTTCCGGAATGTACGTACGCACGGGTGCGACGCCTCCGCGCAGCGCGATGTTCCGGTCGAACATGACACCGAGGTCGAGTCCGGTACCGCTGCCGTGCGGGACACCGACGTACCCGATGGAGCCGCCGTCGCGGACGATGCCGATGGCCGTGCGCATCGACTGCTCGGTGCCGACCGCCTCGATCACCCCGTGGGTGCCCTCGCCCCGGGTCAGCTCGCGTACGGCGGCGACGGCGGCCTCGCCCCGCTCGGCGACGACATCCGTGGCGCCGAAGAGACGGGCGATGTCGGTACGGGCCTCGTGACGGCCCAGCGCGATGATCCGCTCGGCCCCGAGCCGCTTGGCGGCCATGACACCGCACAGGCCGACCGCACCGTCACCGACCACCGCGACGGTGCTGCCGGGCTTCACGTCCGCGCCGATCGCGGCGTGGTGCCCGGTGCCGAGGACGTCGGAGAGTGCCAGGAGCGCGGTGAGCAGCCGTTCGTCGGAGGCGGCAGCCGCCGGGAGCTTGACGAGCGTTCCGTCGGCGAACGGGACCCGCACGGCCTCGCCCTGGCCGCCGTCGGATCCGACCGATCCCCAGAAGCCGCCCTGGGCGCAGGAGGTGGTGAGGCCCTCCGCGCAGTAGGTGCACGTGCCGTCGGACCAGACGAACGGGGCGACGACGAGGTCGCCGACGGCGAAGCCGTTGACCCCGGCGCCCGCCTCCTCGACGATGCCGAGGAATTCATGGCCGATGCGCTGACCGGGCTGCCGGGCCGATTCGCCGCGGTAGGCCCACAGGTCGCTGCCGCAGATGCAGGCCCGCAGAACCCGCAGGACCACGTCGGTGGGCTGCTGGACCGTCGGGTCGGGCACCTCCTCGACGCGGATGTCGTGGGGGGCATGGATCACGGTGGCGCGCATGCGTGGGGGTCCTCGCTCGTCTCAGATTCTGATACTCCCCTCACGGTACGCCCCGGTGTCCGAGCCGGTGGAATCCCCTCGGCTGCCGAGCACTCCCGTGGTGAGCAGGTACTGGGCGGCCAGATAGGTCAGCATGATCCAGAAGTCGTGGACGGGCAGCTGCGGCCAGTCGGCGATGCCGGTCGCGATGAGCGCGTCGGAGAGCAGGAAGAGCGCGCCGCCGAGTGCCGCGTACCGGCCGAGGATGCCGGCCCGCCAGGCCATGGCGGTGAGGAGCAGGCTGTAGCCGGTCAGCGGGATCCGCAGGTCCGCGGGAAGGCCGGGCCAGAGCAGGACGAGGAAGGTCACGAGGACGGCTGCGTACGCGAGGCCGGCCGGCAGGGAGGCCCGGGCACGCCCGAAGAGCCACAGGTAGCAGATATGGCCCACGGCGAAGGAGCCCATCCCGGCGAGGAAGGCCGCCTCCGCGTCGGGCATCAGCAGCACGTCCCCGCCCCAGCCGAACAGCAGCGCTGCGATGAGCAGCCGAGGGCCTCGGCGGGCGGCGGCGTAGGCGGCGAGCAGGGGCATCAGCAGCGGCTTGGTGACCATCTGTGCGGCGTCGATACCGGCGAGGTGCCCGGCCAGGTGGAGGGCGGCGACGGCGAGGAAGGCGACGATCAGCGGGCGGACCAGCCGGGGCGCGCCGGTGCGGGGGCTCATCCGGTGTGCTCTGCGGAGGCGCGGGGCTGTACGGGCGCGGCTGCGGGGACCCGGTCTGCGGGCTGCCAGCCCGGACCGCGGAAGATCCGGCCCGCCCGCTCGCTCCAGGTGTCCGCCGCCCGTACGTCACGGGCTATGGCCGCGTACTCGTGGGTCGCGACGCGGAGCGGGTTGTGGCTGGCGATGTTCTTGGTGAGGCCGAAGACGGGCCGTTCGGTCTCGGCGGTGAAGGAGCCGAAGAGCCGGTCCCAGATGATCAGGATCCCGCCGAAGTTCCGGTCGAGGTAGCCGCCCTGGGAGGCATGGTGCACCCGGTGGTGCGAGGGGGTGTTGAGTACGTACTCGAAGGGGCGGGGCAGCTTGTCGATCCGTTCGGTGTGCACCCAGAACTGGTAGACGAGATTCGCCGAGGAGCAGAAGGCGAGCGCCGCCGGGTGGACACCGCAGGCGATGAGCGGGACGTAGAACGGCCAGACGGTCAGCGAGGTCCAGGGCTGGCGCAGCGCGGTGGTGAGGTTGAACTTCCGGCTGGAGTGGTGGACCACGTGGCAGGCCCAGAGGATCCGGATGACGTGGTGGCCGCGGTGGGACCAGTAGTAGAAGAAGTCCTGGGCGAGCAGCATCAGCAGGACCGTCCACCACAGGACGGGAATGCGCAGCGGGGTCAGTTCGTAGACCGCGGCGTAGATCGCCACGATGGGTATCTTCCACAGCAGGTCGAAGGCCAGGCTGCCGAGGCCCATGGTGACGCTGGTGGCGGCGTCCTTGGCGTCGTACCCGGCGGCGTCCTCGTCCGGGTGCAGCCGGTGGACCACCATTTCGAGGACGGTGAGCAGGACGAAGGCCGAGATCGACCACAGCACGACATCGGGCAGGTTCGGCTCCATGCGAGCACCGTAGAGCCGCCGGACGGCCGGGGCTAGACGTTGTTACCCACAAGTATGCGAGACGTGACGTCAGCAACTGTTGGCAGGTTCCGCCAAGTCCCGCCCTGCCTCAGATCCCCGCAGCCCCCAGCAACGCCCCCGCACCGTAGGTCACCGCCATCGCCACGGCTCCCCCGCCCATGTTCCGCAGCACCGCACGCCCCACCGCCGCATCGCCCAGCCGTGCGCTCCACCAGCCGGTGAGGGCCAGGGCCGCGAGTACCGACACCACGGTGACCGCCAGCCGCGCCGAGGACGGCGGCAGCACGATCGCCAGCAGGGGCAGCAGCGCACCCACCGTGAACGCCAGGAAACTCGCACCCGCCGCATGCCACGGGTTCGTCAGCTCGTCCGGGTCGATGCCCAGCTCGACCTCCGCGTGGGCGCGCAGCGCATCGCGCTCCGTGAGCTGGACGGCTGCCTCGCGGGCCACCTGCGCGCTCAGCCCCTTCCCCTCCAACAAGCCGGTCAGTTCGATGAGTTCGGCATCCGGGGTCTCCTCCAGCTCGCGCTTCTCCGTCGCCAGCGCCGCCTTCTCGGAATCGCGCTGGGTGGAAACCGACACGTACTCGCCGGCCGCCATCGACATGGACCCCGCGAGCAGCCCGGCCAGACCCGCCGTCACCAGGGTGGCCCTGTCACCCGTCGCCCCGGCGACGCCGACGACGAGGCCGGCGGTGGAGACCACGCCGTCGTTGGCACCGAGGACCGCGGCCCGCAGCCAGTTGAGCCGAGTACCCAGTCCGTTTTGGTGGGGTTCGTCGTGAGTCTGTGCCTGTGTCTCCGTCACTCCGGGAGGGTCTCACCGCAGGCCCGCCCGCCGCACCCCGACCCGCCCGGCCAACTGCCCGGCACCCGCTCCGGGTTCGCGACCCGGGGACGCCCGAATAGGGCACTGTCGGTCGCTGCCCGTATTCTCTGTGACCATGCTCGACGACCGCCAGACCGCAGTGCCGTGGCCGACCGCCTACCCCCAGGGGTACGCGGTCGTCGACGTGGAGACCACGGGGCTCGCCCGCGACGACCGGATAGTGTCCGCGGCCGTCTACCGCCTGGACGCCCTGGGCAATGTCGAGGACCACTGGTACACGCTGGTGAATCCCCAGCGGGATCCGGGCCCCGTCTGGATCCATGGCCTGACCAGCGACGTCCTGGAGGGCGCACCGCTCTTCCCGGAGGTGGCCGCGCAGTTGTCCGAGCGGCTCGCCGGCCGGGTGCTCGTCGCGCACAATGCCGCGTTCGACTGGTCGATGCTCGCCCGGGAGTACGCGCGCGCGGCGGTCGTCGCACCCGTCGAGCAGCGGCTGTGCACCATCGCGCTCTCCAAGGAGCTCCGGCTTCCTCTGCCCAACCACAAGCTGGAGTCGCTCGCCGCGCACTTCGGCGTGGTGCAGCAGCGGGCGCACCACGCGCTGGACGATGCCCGGGTGCTGGCCGAGGCCTTCCGGCCGAGTCTGCACGCGGCGGCCCGGGACGGGATGCGGCTGCCCCTGCTGGAGTGCCGGCCGCTGACCGAGTGGTCCGACTCCCCCGTCACCCCGCGCATCGGCTATCAGGCGTCGCACGGCCAGGGCAGCTGGCGGCCCTCCCGCAAGCGCCCCGCGTGCCCGTATCCGAATCCGGGGCGGTACGAGTCGGACAAGCCCCTCATGCAGGGGATGCGGGTGGCGTTCTCCGGAGACACCTCGATCGACCGCGAGCTGCTGGAGGACCGGGCCGTGGAAGCGGGTCTGCACGTGGCGACCGGCGTCTCCCGGCTCACGAGCCTTCTCGTCAGCAACGATCCGGACGCGGTGACGTCGAAGACGGTGAAGGCGAAGTCGTTCGGCACGCCGATCCTGGAGGAGAGCGCCTTCACTCATCTGCTGCGGGATGTGGCACCCGCGCCCTCGCGCGTCCCACCGCCGCCGTCATCGGAGTGAACCGGGCGCGACTCGCCCGCCACCCGCTCGCCCGCCGCCGCCCTCTCGTCCGACCCTGTGGCGCATGGCACGTTGCGAGGTTTGCGGAAACGACTACGGGATGTCCTTCGAGGTGCACGCGCAGGGCGCGGTGCACGTCTTCGACTGCTTCTCCTGCGCCATCCACCGCATGGCGCCCATCTGTGAGCACTGCCGGGTCCAGGTGATCGGCCAGGGCGTCGAGGTCGACGGCCACTGGTACTGCGGCGGACACTGCGCCCGGGCCGAGGGAAGGGCGGGCATCGTGGACAAAGTGTGACGGGCTGCCCCGGCACCCCGGGGACCCTGCGTGCTACACCCCATGACCCCAGTTGTACGGTCATGGGGTGTACCGCTTCCTGTTGACCCGGCAGTGGGTGATTCTCACCCTCCTCGTCCTCGTCCTGATTCCCACGATGGTCGAGCTGGGTTTCTGGCAGCTGCACCGGCATCAGCACCGGGTCGCGCAGAATGCGCTGATCTCGCAGAACCTCCGGGCGAAGCCCGAGCCGGTCTCCCGCCTCACCTCCCCGGGGCACACCGTTCCCCGTTCCGAGTACTGGCGTGCGGTGACGGCCACCGGAACGTTCGACACCGCGCACGAGGTGGTCGTACGGCGCCGCACCTCGAAGGACGAGCGCATCGGTTTCCACGTCCTGACCCCGTTGGACCTCAAGGGCGGCGGCACCGTGCTGGTCAACCGCGGCTGGGTTCCCGCCGCCGACAGCCAGCAGGCCTTCCCCGAGGTCCCGGCCCCGCCCACGGGCGAGGTCACCGTCACCGGCCGGCTGAAGGCCGACGAGACGACGGGCGCCAGCGGCATCAAGGACCTGGCAGGTCTGCCGGACCGCCAGGTGATGCTCATCAACAGCGCCCAGCAGTCGCAGCTGCTCGCCAGGCCGGTCCTGGGCGGGTATCTCGAACTGACCGCTCCCGAACCGGCCGACGGCGCCCCCGAGATGATCCCCGCCCCCGACGACGCCTCCATCGGCTCCCACATGGCCTACGCCGTCCAGTGGTGGCTCTTCGCCGCCGGTGTGCCCGTCGGCTGGGTGATCCTCGTACGCCGCGAGAAGCACGACCGGCAACAGGCCGCTCAGGACAGCGAGACGGCCCGGGAACCCGCACCCGTCACCACGTAGCCCGTCCCGCCGGTGTGTCGGTCCCGGCCGGGCTGCTTAGCGGGGCCCAGGTTCGGGAAGACGCCAGAGCGTGACCCCACGTATCGAGGACTACGCGCTCATCGGCGATCTCCAGACCGGCGCCCTGGTCGGCAGGAACGGTTCCGTCGACTGGCTGTGCCTGCCCCGCTTCGATTCGGGCGCCTGCTTCGCGGCCCTTCTCGGTGACGAGGACAACGGCCACTGGCGCATCGCCCCCCAGGGCACGGACAGCGCGGACACCTGCACCCGGCGCGCGTACGTGGCCGACTCCCTGGTCCTGGAAACGATCTGGGAGACCAGGACCGGCACGGTCAAGGTCATCGACTTCATGCCGCAGCGCGACAAGGCGCCCGACGTCATGCGCATCGTCGAGGGCATCAGCGGCAGCGTCGACATGAGTGCCGTACTGCGGCTGCGCTTCGACTTCGGTTCCGTGGTGCCGTGGATGCGCCGCTCGCACGGACACCGGGTGGCCGTCGCGGGACCCGACTCCGTCTGGCTGCGCAGTGAGCCGCCGGTCAAGACCTGGGGCCAGCAGTTCAGCACCTGCTCCTCGTTCACCGTCACCGAGGGAGAGAAGGTGGCGTTCGTCCTCACCTGGCACCCCTCGCACGGCCCGCGCCCGAAGCTGATCGATCCGTACAAGGCGCTGAAGCACACCCTCGCCGACTGGGCGAAGTGGTCGGCACGATGCACCTACCGGGGCAGGCACCGGGAAGCCGTGCTCCGTTCCCTGATCACCCTGAAGGCGCTCACCTACGCGCCCACCGGCGGCATCGTGGCGGCCCTCACCACCTCGCTGCCGGAGGAGATCGGCGGCGTACGGAACTGGGACTACCGCTACTGCTGGCTGCGGGACTCCACCCTCACACTGGGCGCCATGGTCGCGGCCGGCTATCTGAAGGAGGCCGCGGCCTGGCGGGACTGGCTGCTGCGGGCCGTCGCCGGTGACCCGGCCGACCTGCAGATCATGTACGGCCTGGCGGGCGAGCGCAGACTCCCCGAGGCCGAGCTGCCGTGGCTGAGCGGCTACGAACACTCCCGGCCGGTCCGTACGGGCAACGCGGCGGTCCGCCAGCGGCAGCTCGATGTGTACGGCGAGGTCATCGACTCGCTCAGGGTGGCCCGCGAGGCCGGACTCGACAACAAGCCGCACGCCTGGAACCTGCAGCTCAGTCTGCTCGGCTTCCTGGAATCCACCTGGCGCGAACCGGACGAGGGCCTGTGGGAGATCCGCGGGCAGCGCCGCCACTTCGTGCACTCCAAGGTGATGGCCTGGGTGGCCGCCGACCGTGCGGTGCGCACCCTGGAGGATGACCCCTGCCTGCCGGGCGACGCGGACCGCTGGCGGGCGATGCGGGACGCCGTGCACGCGGATGTCTGCGAGAAGGGCTACGACCCCGTACGCAACACGTTCACCCAGTACTACGGCTCCCAGGAGCTCGATGCCTCCACGCTGCTCATCGCGCGGACCGGCTTCCTGCCACCGGACGACCCCCGGGTCGTCGGAACGGTCGACGCCGTACGGAACGGGCTCGCCCGGGACGGCCTGATCCGCCGCTACAGCACGGAGGGCGCTTCCGTGGACGGTCTGCCCGGCGACGAAGGGGCGTTCATCGCCTGCTCGTTCTGGCTGGTGGACGCACTGCTGCGGATCGGGAGGACGGACGACGCCGAGGTGCTGTTCGAACGGCTGCTGGAGCTGCGCAACGATGTGGGGCTGCTGGCCGAGGAGTACGACACGGTGGCCCTGCGCCAGCTCGGCAACTACCCGCAGGCGTTCAGCCATATCGGGCTGGTGAACAGCGCGGTCGACCTCGCCGGCCTGGACCCGGCAGGATAGAGCCATGGATCTTGGACTGAAGGACCGCGTCTACATCATCACCGGTGCGACCCGTGGGCTGGGCCGTGCGACCGCGGACGCGCTGGTCGCGGACGGCGCGAAGGTGATCATCTCCGGCCGGGACGACAAGGGGGTGACGGCGGCCGCCGCCGAGCTGGGGCCCGACGCGCTCGGGCTCGTCGCCGACAACGCCGACCCGGCAGCCGCGCAGCGCCTGGTGGACACCGCGAAGGAACGCTTCGGCAGGCTGGACGGCATCCTCATCAGCGTCGGCGGACCCGCACCCGGTTTCGCAGCCGACAACACGGACGAGCAGTGGCAGTCCGCGTTCGAGTCGGTCTTCCTCGGCGCCGTGCGTCTGGCCCGCACGGCGGCTGCCGCACTGGGCGAGGGCGGCGTCATCGGCTTCGTACTGTCCGCGTCGGTGCACGAGCCGATTGCCGGGCTCACCATCTCCAACGGCCTGCGCCCCGGCCTCGCCGGCTTCGCCAAGTCCCTCGCCGACGAACTGGGCCCGCGGGGAATCCGGGTCGTCGGGGTGCTGCCGTCCCGGATCGACACGGACCGGGTGCGCGAGCTGGATGCCCTGTCCGGGGACGCGGAGGCGTCCCGCAGGGCCGCTGAGGCGCGCATCCCGCTGCGCCGCTACGGCACCGCGGAGGAATTCGGGAGGACCTCGGCCTTCCTGCTCTCCCCCGCCGCCTCGTACCTGACGGGCATCATGGTGCCGGTCGACGGCGGCGCCCGGCACGGCTTCTGACGGGCAGACGCCGACCGGGCCGTCAGCTCACCCGCTCCGCACGGTGCTTGACCGCCTTGAGCCGTACCTCGGCGGGCAGCTCGTCCAGGCCCGCCGAGCCGCGCGCATGGGCCAGCGCCTCGTCGGCGAGACCTCGCAGTGCCCGCTCCGGGGCGGCGTGCGGCTCCAGCAGGAGCCGGATCCGGGCCCGCGGGGCGGTGCGCCGGCCGGTCAGTGCGACCTTGGCGTCGGACACCCCGTCCAGGGTGCGTGCCTCACTGCCGAGCACACCCTCCAGGGCCCTGCCCCGCAGGAGCGCGCCCTCGCCGTCGCCGCTGTCGACCAGCACTTCGGCGAGGCGGGCACGGCGCAGCTGGGCGAGCAGCCACCACAGGGCGAGGACGACCAGGACGGCCAGGCCCGCGATGACGGCCGGCCACCACCAGCCCTCGTCACGCCAGCGGTACCGGTCGCCCCTGCTGAGCAGGACATCGTCCCTGCCGTCGAAGGGCCACCAGGACGGCACGGACACGCCGAGCCCCGTCGCGAGGACAGCCCCGCCCACCACAAGGAGGACCAGCCCGGCAAGACCGAGCAGCACCCGGTTGACGGTTCCGATCACGCGGTTCACCCCTTCTTCGCCGGCCTGCGGACATGAACGGACAGGCGCGGCGGCCGGGCCAGGCCCAACTCCTTGATACCCGTGCCCAGTGCGGTGTCCAGGTCGGCCCGTACGTCGTCGAGTTCACGGAAGTGCGACACGGCGCGCACGGCCACCTTGCCGCGTCCCATCCTGACCCGTACGGACTGCACACCGGACACCTCCACCGCCCTGTCGCGCAGGACCAGGGCGGCGGCTGTCCGGTCGAGTGCGGCCCGGATTCCGGCATGGTCGCGGCGCATCGGCAGCAGCCCGCGCAGTCCGGGTGTGACGGCCAGCCAGAGAAGCCAGAGGCCGATGGCCGCTGCCGCCGCGGAGCCGGCCAGCACCCAGACGTCGTCGAGGTGACGGCTCGCCAGTTCGTCGGCGAGCGAGCGCCGCCACCGCATGGCCGGGTGGTCGGTCCGTACCGCCGCGACGTCGTAGAGCAGGAGCCCGGCGCCGCCGAGGACCACCAGGCCGACGAGCGCGGCAGGGATCCGGCGCTCGGACCGGAACCGGCGGGCATGACCGCCGGGCCGGTCGAGTACGGAAACGGGGTCGTAGGCCGAGCCCGACGCGGACTGATCCATCGCGAGTACGCCCGCGGGGGCCGCGGACTCCGTCGTGGGAAGGCGCTGTGTGCTGTTCTCCGGGTCCTGGGGCTCGCTCATCGGATCCTCCCCTCCGGCATCGCGCCCGCTGCGGGATGCAGCCGCTCGACCTGCACCGCCACTTCGGGCACCTCCATCCCCGCCAGTGCTTCTACCCGCTCGGCGACACGGCGACGCACCGCTCCGCATTGGCGGCCGATATCACTGGGGTAGCCGAGTTCGAGGCTGACCCGCACCCGGGCGGTGTCCCGGTGCACGTTGACCGTGGCGCGCGGCGGCGCGCCGTCCTTGGGAGGCTCGTCGACCGCCTCCTTCGCCGCCTGCGCGGCGATCTTCGCGACGACCCGGTCGGCGATCCGGGTCTCCCCGCGTCCCGCGGCGGCGACCTGGTCTGTCACCGCCGTCATCGTCGCCGGTCGCCGCGCTCGCGACTGCGGAAGAAGTCGCCGGGTTCAAGGTCGCCGTCCAGGAACCGACCGGCGATGAAACCGACCGCGCCCAGCGCGGCCACCAGCAGAAAGGCCCCGAACCCACCGAAGTATCCGGCGAAACCGAGGGCCATGCCGGCCAACAGGCCGGCCACAGCCATGCTCATCGTGCGCTCCTCAACTGCCTCATGGGGGAGGTCTACTGCAGACGTGGCTCGGACTCGGCTTCCTCGTCCTCCTCGTCGGGCAGTTTGACATCGCTGACGGCGATGTTGACCTCGACGACTTCGAGGCCTGTCATGCGCTCGACCGCGGCGATGACGTTCTCACGCACATCGCGGGCCACGTCGCTGATCGACACGCCGTAGTCGACGACGATCTCCAGGTCGAGTGCGGTCTGGGACTCGCCGACCTCCGCCTTGACGCCGCGGGTGACGGACTTGCCTCCACCCGGGACCCGGTCGCGTACCGCGCCGAAGGTCCGGGAGAAGCCGCTGCCCATCGCATGGACGCCGACGACGTCGCGTGCCGCCATTCCGGCGATCTTCTCGACCACACCGTCGGCGATCGTGGTGCGGCCGCGGGTGGCGGGGTCTCCCCCGCCGCGCTTGGCGAGCGGATTCTTCCTGGCGTCGTCCCCGCCGGGCACACCGCCGGGGTTGTCGGGCCGGTTCCGCTGTGGGGTCTCGGTCATCGCCGCTCTTCCCTTCGGGACAGGTTTGGACTCGTTGCTCACATTAAGTGCGCTTTCGCCGTTCCGCGCCGTGGATGCGGCAGGCTGGGGCGATGACAACGGCTGACAGCCCGCACCGGGCCGACGGATGGACCGCTGCGGTACGCCAAAGGCTCGGCCTCGGCCGGTTACTCCCTCTGGGCGGCCCCGCCGACGGGGCCTGGATCGCGGAACGCGCGGCGGCGGCAGTGCTGCGGGAGGCCGCGACCGGCACGGGGGCGATGCTGGGGCGGCTCAGGATCGCCGCGGCCGACGCGGACACGGCCCCGGACCCGGAGGTGCCTGCTCCGCCCGGTGCGCTGCCGCCGGGCCCTCTGCGGATCGAGGCGGGCTTCTCCGCGACGGCACGGCGTCCGCTGCACGTCACCGCGGAAGCGCTGCGCTCCGCGTTGCTCACCGCTGCGTCCGCACGGCTCGGTCTGGACGTCGCCGAGGTGGACCTGCGGGTGACGGAGCTGCTGGAAACGGAGCCCGAACGTGCCACGGCGCCGCCGGCCGAGGTGCCCACGGCCGAGCCGGACGGGGTGGCGGGTACCGCGGCCGGCGGAGTGCCCGGTGTGGTCTCGCTGACGCGGGTGCTGGGCAACGCGGTGCACTCCGGTGCGGGCCATGTCCGGGTGGAGCTGGCGACGGCCGGGGACCATCGCGCGCTCGACGTGGCGCGGGCCGTGCGCGGGGCGGTGGCCGATGCCGTGGAGGGCCGACCGTCCGTCGCCGTCCTGGTCACGGCCGTGGTGGAGCAGGATTGACCCGGCCCCGCCCCCGCCCCTGTACAGGGGCGGGGGTTGGCGGTTCAGTCGGTGACGCCGGCGAGGTCGCGCAGCCGGCGGCCCTGTGCGGCGCGCTCGGCGGCGCGCTGCTCCTCGTACGTGCGGGAGACGGCGCCGCTCAGCAGGGCCTTGGTCTCGACGACCGCGTCGCGCGGGGCGGCGAGGAGGGCGGCTGCCAGGTCACTGGCTGCCCCGTCCAGCTGCTCGGCGGGGACCACGAGGTTGGCGAGGCCGATGCGCTCGGCCTCCTCGGCGTGCACGAAGCGGCCGGTGGCGCAGATCTCGAGCGCACGCGCGTACCCCACGAGGTTCACCAGGGGGTGGGTGCCCGTGAGGTCGGGAACGAGACCGAGGCCGGTCTCGCGCATGGCGAACTCCACGTCCTCGGCGGCGATCCGGAGATCGCAGGCGAGGGCGAGCTGGAAGCCGGCGCCGATCGCGTGACCCTGGACGGCCGCGATCGACACGATGTCGTTGCGGCGCCACCAGGTGAACCCCTCCTGGTACTCGGCGATGGTCGCGTCGAGATCGGCCTCGGAGCCGCGCGCCATGTCGAGGAAGGACGGCTCACCGTCGAACCCCTCGGGGGTGAACGCCTGCCGGTCGAGGCCCGCGGAGAAGGACTTGCCCTCGCCACGCAGCACGACGACCCGCACGTTGCCGGGCAGTACCCGTCCGGCCTCTGCCAACGCCCGCCACAGAGCGGGAGACTGAGCGTTGCGCTTGGCCGGGTTGGTGAGCGTCACCGTGGCAACCGCGTCATCGACGGTGAGCCGTACGCCGTCCTTGTCGAGCACAGAGTCGAGCGAGGTCATGGGGCGCCTCCGGATCGGGTGCAGTCAGCACTTACTGGCAAGTACTGAACAGTAACCACCCGGACGACCTCACGATCGGCCGGGTGGCCACCCGGTGTTCCGGTGAGCCCCCGGGGTCGGCACACGCCTGCCCCGGACCGCTGCCCGCCGTCAGGCCGTAGCGGCCTTCTTGCCTCGAGTCGCTCCGCCACGTCCTCGCAGCGTGACTCCGGACTCACTGAGCATCCGGTGGACGAACCCGTAGGAGCGGCCGGTTTCCTCGGCCAACGCCCGGATGCTCGCACCGGAGTCATACTTCTTCTTCAGGTCTGCCGCGAGCTTGTCGCGCGCGGCGCCGGTTACCCGGCTGCCCTTCTTCAGAGTCTCGGCCACCCGTGCCTCCTCAAGGAAGTGCGCTCTGGACTCTCATGATCACCCCTCCTGGGCTTCCTGGCCACCCATTCGGCAAGGTCCGTACGACCGGTTTCCGGGTCCTGGAGCGGGGAGACACAAGCGGAATCCAGTATTCCGAGGGATTCCGGAGGACCATGGGGCGACCGTCCGGAAGAACGCCCAGGTCAGGGCCGTACGGGGCGAGTCACCCGAAATGGGTGCGCCCGGCAGGCATCTGCCGGGCGCCGCGCCGGAGTACGAGACCCGCTCACCCAGATGATGGATCACACGTAGGCCGAATGATCCATACGCAGTGGATCGCGGGAATCGCAGCGGGATCTTGCCCGGGCGACCGGTCCCCCGGGATCAGGCCAGGGCGACCAGGTCCCGGTAGTCCGCACCCCAGAGGTCCTCGACACCGTCGGGCAGCAGGATGATCCGCTCCGGCTGGAGCGCCTCGACCGCGCCCTCGTCGTGGGTGACGAGCACGACCGCACCCTTGTACGTGCGCAGCGCCCCCAGGATCTCCTCGCGGCTGGCCGGGTCGAGGTTGTTCGTCGGCTCGTCCAGGAGCAGCACATTGGCGGACGAGACGACCAGCGTCGCCAGGGCGAGCCGGGTCTTCTCACCGCCGGAGAGCACCCCGGCGGGCTTGTCGACGTCGTCGCCTGAGAAGAGGAACGAGCCGAGCGTCTTGCGGACCGCGACGAGGTCGAGGTCGGGCGCCGCGGAGCGCATGTTCTCCAGGACGGTGCGATCCGGGTCGAGGGTCTCGTGCTCCTGGGCGTAGTAGCCGAGCTTGAGCCCGTGCCCCTCGATGATGTCGCCCGTGTCGGGCTTCTCGGCGCCGCCGAGGAGGCGCAGCAGCGTGGTCTTTCCTGCGCCGTTGAGGCCGAGGATGACGACCCGGGAGCCCTTGTCGATGGCCAGGTCGACGTCGGTGAAGATCTCGAGCGAACCGTAGGACTTGGACAGCCCCTCGGCCATCAGCGGGGTCTTGCCGCACGGCGAGGGATCGGGGAAGCGCAGCTTGGCGACCTTGTCGGAGACCCGCACGGCCTCCAGACCCGAGAGCAGCCGGTCGGCGCGCTTGGCCATGTTCTGCGCGGCGACGGTCTTGGTGGCCTTGGCGCGCATCTTGTCGGCCTGCGCGTTGAGTGTCGCGGCCTTCTTCTCCGCGTTCTGCCGCTCGCGCTTGCGGCGCTTCTCGTCCGCCTCGCGCTGCTGCTGGTAGAGCTTCCAGCCCATGTTGTACACGTCGATCTGCGAACGGTTGGCGTCGAGGTAGAAGACCTTGTTGACCACCGTCTCGACGAGATCGACATCGTGGGAGATCACGATGAAACCGCCGCGGTAGGTCTTGAGGTAGTCACGCAGCCAGACGATCGAGTCCGCGTCCAGGTGGTTGGTGGGCTCGTCCAGGAGCAGGGTGTCGGCGTCCGAGAACAGAATGCGGGCGAGCTCGACACGGCGGCGCTGACCACCGGAGAGCGTATGCAGGGGCTGGCCGAGCACCCGGTCGGGCAGGCTGAGCGCGGCGGCGATGGTGGCGGCCTCGGCCTCGGCGGCGTATCCGCCCTTGGTGAGGAACTCCGTCTCCAGGCGTTCGTACTTCTTCATCGCCTTGTCGCGGGTGGCGCCCTGGCCGTTCGCCATCCGCTCCTCGTTCTCACGCATCTTGCGCAGGATCTCGTCGAGTCCGCGGGCGGAGAGGATGCGGTCGCGGGCCAGGATCTCGAGGTCGCCGGTGCGCGGGTCCTGCGGGAGGTAGCCGACCTCACCGCTGCGCGTGATGGTGCCGCCGGCCGGGGTTCCTTCGCCGGCGAGGCACTTGGTGAGGGTGGTCTTGCCCGCTCCGTTACGGCCGACCAGGCCGATGCGGTCGCCCTTGGCGATACGGAAGGAGGCGGACTCGATAAGCATGCGGGCGCCGGCGCGCAACTCGATGCCGGAAGCGGTGATCACGGAAAAACTCCAGGGCGGTATGGACGGCGGAGGGACGGTAACGGACTCACGACTCGACGCCGTCTAATGCACAAGGAGAATTGCCATGGAGCTCATTCTACTGGCGGTGTCCACCCGCTTTTCCGCGTGCTCCCGCCTGTCACCGCACCACAACGACACGTGGCACAAGGGGGCATCCCATGCCGTACTGGCCGATACGCGGCGCAGGACGGCAAGGGTGCCGTGCCACAGCCGGAGCAGAGGGTGGTCCGCCCCATGCAGTTCGACGACGACGCCGACCTGGACACGTCCGAGGTCCAGGATGTGCGCGGCAGCCGGATCCCGGGCGGCAGGGCCACCGTGGGCGGCGGCATCATCGGCGTCGTCGCGCTGCTCCTGGGGCACTTCTTCGGCGTCGGCCCGGACCAGCTCGGACTCTCCTCGGGCGACCCCGACACGACCGCGACCACGTCGTCCGCCGCCCAGGTCCAGCAGAGCTGCCTGACGGGCGAGGACGCGAACACGAAGGACGACTGCCGGACCGTGGCGGTGGTCAACAGCGACACGCTCCGTTGAACCGCCGCCCCCGGGGCGCGTTGTCGGTGCCCGATGGAAGACTGAGACGCAGATCACAGCAAACCGGTGGGAAAAGGAGAGGGTGAGCGCCATGGCAGGCACGGGCGGTGTACCGACGATCTACCCGACGATTCTGTACGACGACGCGAAGGCCGCGATCAGGACGCTGACCCAGGCCCTGGGTTTCACGGAGGAAGCGGTCTACGAGGGGAAGGACGGCAGCGTGCTGCATGCCGAGCTGTCCTGCGGCAACGGCAGGGTGATGCTCGGCTCCAGGGGACGCGAAGGCGTTTTCGCCAAGGCGATGGCGGGGGCGGGACCCTCCGGGGTGTACGTCGTGGTGGACGAGGTGGACGAGCACCATGCGAGGGCCGTGGAGCACGGCGTGGAGATCCTGATGCCGCCCACCGACCAGGACTACGGCTCGCGTGACTACGTGGCGCGGGACGCGGAGGGCAACGTCTGGAGCTTCGGGACGTACGCCCCGGGGTCGGCGGGCTGACCGCCTCCCCCGGAGCTCCGCGTTCCGTGCTCAGGTACCGCCGGTGTGCACCTGGAAGGCCGCCCGGCGTACGGCCTTGGCGAGGGCCGGGTCCGGGTGGGCGGCGGCCAGAGCGACCAGCACCTGCACGGTGCGCGGGTGTCCGACGGCACGGACCTCGTCGAGCAGAGCCGGGACCGTGCCCTGGACGGCGGAGTCGAGGTGGCGGACCAGGAGCCCGGTCTCGCCGTGATCCGCGACCGCCGCGGCGGTGTCGATCCAGAGCCAGGTGGCTTCCTCACGGCTGAGGACGTCCTGGGCGTCGTCCGGGTCGGCGCCCTCGTACTCGGCGAGCCAGAGCAGGGCGTAGGGACGAAGCGGCGGTTCGGTGACGACGGTGCGCACCACGGGCTCCGCGGGAGCGCCGACGACACGCAGCGCCTCGAAGGCGAGACCGCGCAGCAGGGCGTCCTCGCCCCGGGCGACGGCGAGCAGTTCGGTCACTGCGCTGCCGACGGTCCGGGCGGCGAGCCAGGCCCGGTATTCGGCGCGGGCAGGTCCGGGGGTGAGCCGAGCGCAGCCGAGCAGCATGTCGGCAGCGGACTGCTCGATGTTTCCGGCCGGGCTCTGGGCGGCGACGCAGATCTGTTCCAGCTTGACCCAGACCGCCCAGTTGCCCAGGGGGGTGAGCGTGGCGTGTCCGGCTCCGAGCGTGAGCGCGCCGACGGCGGCGAGGCCTTCGAGGGCCCAGTCGAGCAGGAGCGCGTTCAGGTCCTCGGGCTGCCCGTCGGCGGGGCTGCCGGGGGCGGGCTGCTGCGGCGGCCCGTACGGCACTTCGCACCGCTCCTCGTGGAGTTCCGCGACGCGCTGGCCGAGGAGGTCCAGGAGCGCGGGCACGGTGACGGAGCCGGCCGAGAGCTGCAGGAGCGAGAGCACCTGGGGTACCGCCTCGACGGCTTCGGCGACCGCGGTGGCCTCGATGCCTTCGGGTGCGGCGTGGACGAGCGACCAGGCGTCGAAGAGCGCCACCCAGCCGCGCAGCACGGCGGAGTCGTCCCGGTCCCAGGCGCGCAGCCTCCAGCCGGGGCGCGCGGTGTCGCCGTGGAGTTCGATCAGCCCGGCAAGCCTGGCCCGGTCCCAGCCGGTCTGTATCTGAGCCGGGGACAGTTCCAGCGCCGCCGCGGCCCGTTCCAGGGCATGGGTGGCGAGCGGGGCCGCCCCCGGGCTCGCGCCGTCGGCGGCCCAGTGGGCGATCCGCACGGCGTGGGCCAGCACGGCCCTGGCCTGGCGTGCCAGTTCCGCAGGGGGCGGTGTGCCCTCGGGTGGGCGGGGGGCCGGCCTGGTGCGCCGGGTGGTCACGGCCTTGCGGGCGGTGGCAAGGGGTCGCGGGCGGACAAGTCGCAGCCTGGAGTCGCGCGGGGTACGGGACGTCACGGGGAGCAGTCTTGCCTCTGACGGCCCGAAAGCCCAAACGGAAGCCGGATCCCATGGCTACGGGAGGGCTTCGGCCCCGGTCACCAACCGGGCCGATCCCTCCCATCAGCTCACATCAGGGGCGTGAGGAAGCGCCGGAGGGCCTCTTCGTAGCGTGCCGGATCGGCATTCCACATCGCCGCATGCGGAGCCTGCGCCACGGGGTGCAGGGTGACCAGGTCGGGACGTCGCGCGGCCAGTTCCTGGGAGGGCTGCCAGGGGGCCAGGGTGTCGTCGGGGCCGTGGAAGATCAGTGTCGGGGCGTGCAGGGCGGTCGGCACGGAGGTGTCCAGCAGCCGGGCGCCGTGCAGTCCGGTCTGGCCCTGGGCGGCCCTGACGGCAAGAGGCAGGAGCGCGGCGGGGATGCCGCGGGCAACGGCCAGGGCACGCAGGGTGACCTTCCAGTCCAGGACCGGGGAGTCCAGGACGAGACCGCTGATGCGGTCGCGGAGTGCGGAGTTGACGGCGGCGTGCAGGGCCATCGATGCGCCGGAGGACCAGCCGTGGACGACGACGCGCTCGGCCCCGTAGCGCACGGCGTATCGGATGGCCGCGTCGAGGTCGCGCCATTCGGACTCGCCGAGGTGGCCGAGCCCGTCGGGCGAACGGGGTGCTCCGGCGTCACCGCGGTAGGCCAGGTCGAGCACCGGGAGCTGCTGGGCCTGCAGGAATCCCATGACGTTCATGGGGTGTTCCCGGGTGGTGCCGAGGCCGTGCACGGTGATCACCCAGGTGTCGCGGGCGCCGGGCAGGAACCAGGCGGGCAGGGCGCCCAGCTCGCCGGGGATCTCGACCTCCTTGTACGCGAGGCCGAGTGCGCCGAGCGGGTCGCCGCTGTGGAGCTCGGGGGTGATGCGGACCTTGGCGCCCGGTTCCAGGCTGCCCCGGGTGACGCGTTCCAGCCTGCGCACGACGGTGTCGGCGGAGTCGTGCGGTGCCTGCTCGACGACCGGGCCGACGACCGCGTGGACGTCGCGGCCCACCAGTCCGTACGTACCGGGGCGCAGGGCGGCGAAGGAACGGGTCAGGGTGACCTGCCCGGCCGCGGTGGCGTGCACGGTGAGTCTGCGGTCGGCGGGGAAGGGACGTGGTGACGGAGCCCCGAGGGCGGCGTCGCTGGCGTAGCGGCCGGCCGCGACCGCTGCCGCACCGACGCCGAGGATCGTAGTGACGGCCGCTGCCGCCGCTGTTGCCGGGCGCACGGCTTCAGTGTCCTGGGCAGCGGCGCGGCCTGCCAGCGGGGAGGGGCCGTCCGGTACCGGACCCGGGCTCAGCCGGGCTGGCCGTACCCCTTCAGGGCGTCCGTCACCTCTCGCAGCTGGGCCGGGGAGAGCAGGGTCGGGTGGTGGCCGGGCACGGAACTCGCGGTGAGCCAGAGCCTGCACATCCATTCGAGCTGGGCCGTGCGGTCGTAGGCCTCGTCGAGGGTGTCCCCGTAGGTGACCGTTCCGTGGTTCTGCAGCAGGCAGCCGGTGCGGTCGCGCAGTGCGGTGAGCATGTTCTCGGCGAGCTCCCGCGTCCCGTACCGGGCATAGGCGGCGGTGCGGACGGGGCCGCCGAGCATGGCGGCGGCGTAGTGCACGAGCGGGACCTCGGTGACGAGGGTGGAGACGGCCGTGGCGTGGACCGCGTGGGTGTGCACGACGGCGGCGGCGTTGCTGTTGTTGTAGACGGCCAGGTGGAGGGGGAGCTCGCTGGTCGGGGTCATGTCGCCGAGGACCTGACGGCCTGCGAGGTCGACGCCGACCGCGTCTCCGGGGCCCAGCCGGTCGTAGGGCACTCCGCTGGGGGTGACCAGGACGACGCCGCCGACCCGCGCCGACACATTGCCGGAGGTACCGACGACCAGCCCGTCCGCAGCCGTCCTGCGGGCCGTCGCGACGACACCGTCCCACACCCGCTCGATCGCGTCCTGATGCTGATCGCTCATGCGGAGATCCTAGGTCGACGGGCCGTTCGGCCCGATCCGTTGCGGAGCACGTGACCGAAGTCTCTTCAATGGGGCAAATCCGGCAGACCGTGCGTGCCCCGGAACCCGGTGACGGCCGGTCCCCGCAGCGCCGCGTGGCTGCGGGGCCACCCCCGCGCGCACACAAGCGGAATGGCTATTCGCGCTTGGAGTCACCGCACCGCCCTGCTCAGTTCATCTTCCGTTCATCCAGGTTGCTTACGTTCCTACAGCCACTGACGTCGAACGATTGCCTGGGTAAATGGAACACATCACGCTGCTGCTCGCGATCGTGATCGTGACAGCTCTCGTGTTCGATTTCACGAACGGTTTCCACGACACCGCCAACGCGATGGCCACCACCATCTCGACCGGCGCCCTCAAGCCCAAGACAGCGGTGGCCATGTCCGCCGTTCTCAACCTCGTCGGCGCGTTCCTGTCGGTGGAGGTCGCCAAGACGATCTCCGGCGGGATCATCAATGAGAACGGCCTCAGAACCGAGGTCATCTTCGCGGCGCTCGTCGGCGCCATCCTGTGGAATCTGATGACCTGGCTGGTCGGTCTGCCCTCCAGCTCCTCCCACGCACTCTTCGGCGGCCTCATCGGCGCCGCGGTGATGTCGGCCGGCTGGTCCTCGATCAACGGCGGCACCGTCGTCACCAAGGTCCTCCTGCCCGCGATCGCAGCCCCCCTCGTCGCCGGTCTGGCCGCACTGCTGGCCACGAAGCTGACGTACCGCCTCAACCGGAAGATCACCGACGAGGCCCAGCTGAAGTCGACCGCCAAGGGGTACCGGGCCGGCCAGATCGCCTCCGCCGGTCTCGTCTCGCTCGCCCACGGCACCAACGACGCGCAGAAGACGATGGGCATCATCACCCTGGCCCTGGTCACCGGCGGCGTCCTCGCCCCCGGCTCCAACCCGCCGGTCTGGGTCATCGCCTCCGCCGGTCTCGCCATCGCGATGGGCACCTACCTCGGCGGCTGGCGCATCATCCGCACCATGGGCAGCGGCCTCACCGACCTCAGGCCGCCGCAGGGCTTCGCCGCCCAGACCAGCGCGGCCACGGTCATCCTGGCCTCCTCGCACCTCGGCTTCTCCCTCTCCACCACCCAGTCCTGCTCCGGTGCCGTGATGGGCGCGGGCCTCGGACGCAAGGGGGGCGTGGTCCGCTGGTCCACCGCCACCCGCATGTTCATCGCCTGGGGCCTGACCCTGCCGGCCGCCGGTCTGGTCGGCGCGGGCGCGGAATTCCTCACCAAGCAGGGCCCCTGGGGTGTCGGCGTGGTCGCCGTGCTCCTCGTCTCGGGCTCCGGTGCCATCTGGATGCTGTCGCGCCGCAAGCCCGTCGACCACACCAACGTCAACGCGACGGACGCCGAGCCCGCGGGCGTCGTCACCACCGCCATCGCGGCCGTCAGCCCGCCGCCCGTCGGCTCCGGCATCCCGGACCTCAAGACCACCATTCCGGCCCCGGCCCCGGCGGCCGGAACCCCGGCCGACCCGGCCCGACCGGCCACGGTGTAAGGACAGATCCGTATGAACATCGACTGGGCAGCTCTCGCCTCCGTCTTCGGCGTCAGCCTCGTGGTCACCGTCGCGCTGGTCGGCCTCTTCACCCTCGGCATCATCGGCCTCTCCAAGCAGGCGTCGACGGCTCCGGCCGGCGGATCTCTCACGCTGGCGCGCACCGGCGCGTACGCCTGCTTCGGGCTGTGCGCGGCGGCGGTCGCCTACGGGATCTACCTGATCGTCGCCTGACCACCCGGCGCTTCCCCGCCGCCTCGTCACATCGGGCCGGACACACCACCTGTGTGTCCGGCCCGATGTGCGTCTGCGCACACTGCGCTCCTGCAGGTCAACGGCAGGTTGACGGGCGTTCACGGGGCGTGGTGGACTGCCGGTGCCATTTACGGCGACAGGAGAGGAAGCCGGTGCGAATCCGGCGCGGTCCCGCCACTGTCACCGGGGAGCAGTCCCCCACACGGAAGTCACGGTCCATCACGGACTGGAAGGCCGGGGGAACTGCGGATCCGGAAGCCAGGAGACTCTCGTCGCCGGTCACGTCGAACCAGGGCGCGGACCCTGAGTTAAGGACATCTGCCATGCCTGGCTGCCGTGCGTCGGTCCCTGTGTCACCCGCTGCGAAGGTCCTTCGAGGCACGACGGCCGGCTGAACCGTGCGAGCCGACCGCATCTTCGCGTACGGCGCCACCGCCGGTCTGATCGGCGACCTGCTGCTCGGTGATCCCCGCCGGGGCCACCCCGTCGCCGCCTTCGGGCAGGCCGCAGCAGGTGTCGAGAGCCGGCTGTGGCGCGATCACCGCGGCTGGGGCGCCCTGCACGCGCTGGTCTGCGCCGGAGGCGCCGCGGGCGCCGCCGCACTGGCCGCCCGTGCCGTACACAACCGCCCCGCCGCGGCGGTGGCACTGACCGCCGCCGCCACCTGGTCCGTCATCGGCGGTACGTCGCTGGGCCGGGAGGCCCGCGCCATCGGCGGTGCGCTCGCCGCAGGTGACATCGAGGTGGCCCGGGAGCGGCTGCCGCATCTGTGCGGCCGTGACCCGTACTCCCTCGACGGCCAGCAGATCGCCCGTGCGGTGGTGGAGTCCGTCGCCGAGAACACCTCCGACGCCGTCGTCGGCGCTCTGGTGTGGGGCGCCATCGGCGGTGTCCCGGGCCTGGTCGGGTTCCGGGCCGTCAACACCCTCGACGCCATGGTCGGCCACAGGTCGCCGCGCCACCGGCGCTACGGCTGGGCCTCGGCCCGGCTCGACGACCTGGTCGGCTGGCCCGGTGCCCGCCTCACCGCCGTGCTCGCCGTGGCCGCCGGCGGGCGCCCGCGCGAGGCCGTACGGGCCTGGCGGGCCGACGCGGGCAAGCACCCGAGCCCCAACGCGGGCCCGGTGGAGGCATCGTTCGCGGGTGCGCTCGGCGTACGCCTCGGCGGGACACTCGCGTACGGCGGGCGGGTCGAGCACCGGCCCGTACTCAACGGGGAGAGCGGCCGGGACGTGCGGGTCACGGACATCGAACGCGCGGTGCGGCTGTCGCGCCGGGTGAGTGTGCTGGCCCTCGGCGTGTGTGCGGCCGCGCGGCTGGCCGCAGGACGGAAGGGTCGGGCATGAGCGGTGGACAGGGCGGCGGGCTGCTGGTCGCGGGAACCACCTCGGACGCGGGCAAGAGCGTCGTCACGGCGGGAATCTGCCGGTGGCTGGTGCGCCGGGGGGTGAAGGTCGCGCCGTTCAAGGCGCAGAACATGTCGCTGAACTCGTTCGTCACCCGCGAGGATGCGGAGATCGGCCGCGCCCAGGCGATGCAGGCGCAGGCCGCCCGGGTGGAGCCGAGCGTCCTGATGAATCCGGTGCTGCTCAAGCCCGGCGGTGACCGTTCCAGTCAGGTGGTCCTGATGGGGAAGCCGGTCGGCGAGATGAGTGCGCGCGGCTATCACGGGGGCCGTCAGGAAGCACTGTTCGGGACGGTCGTGGACTGCCTGGAGCAGCTCCGGGGCACGTATGACGCCGTGATCTGCGAGGGGGCGGGCAGTCCGGCCGAGATCAATCTGCGGCGCACGGACATCGTGAACATGGGTATCGCGCGGGCCGCCCGCTTCCCGGTGCTGGTCGTCGGGGACATCGACCGGGGCGGTGTGTTCGCGTCGTTCTTCGGTACGACGGCGCTGCTGAGCGCCGAGGACCAGTCGCTGGTCGCCGGGTACCTCGTCAACAAGTTCCGCGGCGATGTGTCGCTGCTGGAGCCGGGCCTGGACATGCTGTACGAGCTCACCGGGCGCCGTACGTACGGGGTGCTGCCGTTCACCCACGGCCTCGGCATCGACGAGGAGGACGGGCTGCGGGTGTCGATGCGCGGCGCCGTCCGGGAGTCCGTTGTCGCGCCGCCGCACGGGCAGGACGTGCTGCGGGTCGCGGTGTGCGCCGTGCCGCTGATGTCGAACTTCACCGATGTGGACGCGCTGGCGGCCGAGCCGGGTGTGGTGGTGCGGTTCGTGGACCGGGCCGAGGAGCTCGCCGACGCGGACCTGGTGATCGTGCCCGGTACCCGCGGCACCGTGAAGGCACTGGCGTGGCTGCGCGAACGGGGGCTGGCCGACGCGCTGCTGCGGCGGGCCGCCGAGGGGCTTCCGGTGCTGGGGATCTGCGGCGGGTTCCAGGTGCTCGGCGAGTCCATCGAGGACGAGGTGGAGTCGCGGGCGGGGCTGGTCGACGGGCTCGGGCTGCTGCCGGTACGGATCCGGTTCGGCCGGGAGAAGGTGCTGGGCCGGCCTGTCGGGTCGGCGCTCGGAGAGCCGGTGGAGGGGTACGAGATCCATCACGGGGTCGCCGATGTGCGCGGCGGTGAGCCGTTCCTGGACGGATGCCGGGTGGGCTCGGTGTGGGGGACGCACTGGCACGGGTCGCTGGAGAGCGATGCGTTCAGGCGCCGGTTCCTGGCGGAGGTGGCGCTGGCGGCCGGGCGGCGGTTCGTGGCGGCTCCGGACACGAGCTTCTCGGAGCTGCGGGAGGAGCAGCTGGACCGGCTGGGGGATCTTGTCGAGGAGCATGCGGATACGGATGCGTTGTGGCGGCTGATCGAGGCGGGAGCGCCGAGCGGGCTGCCGTTCGTGCCGCCGGGGGCACCGCGGGCGGAGGGGCCGGTGGTGGGGGCGGGGACGCCTGCGGCGGGCTCTGTTCCCCACCCCGCCCCCACCCTTGACCGGGGCTCCGCCCCGGACCCCGGTCATCGAGCGCCGGACAGATCCGATGTGGTGCCCCGGGACGCGGGGCGCACGCCCCACGGGCTCGATCTCGCAGGGCGGACGCCTGATGGGGCCGGAGCAGTTGTGCACGTGACAGAGGAGGCACCGTGAGTACCCCGTATCCCTTCACCGCCATCGTCGGGCAGGACGACCTGCGGCTCGGGCTGTTGCTGAACGCCGTCAGTCCGGCCGTCGGCGGCGTTCTCGTGCGGGGCGAGAAGGGCACCGCCAAGTCCACCGCCGTGCGGGCGCTCGCCGCGCTCATGCCTGAGGTGTCCGTGGTCTCCGGGTGCCGGTTCTCGTGCGATCCGGTGGCGCCCGACCCGGCGTGTCCCGATGGTCCGCATGAGACCGGGACCGGCGTGTCGCGTGCCGCTCGGACCGTGGAGCTGCCCGTCGGCGCGTCCGAGGACCGCCTCGTGGGTGCGCTGGACATCGAGCGGGCGCTCTCGGAGGGGGTCAAGGCCTTCGAGCCGGGGCTCCTGGCCGACGCGCATCGCGGGATCCTCTACGTGGACGAGGTCAACCTGCTCCACGACCATCTGGTGGACCTGCTGCTGGACGCGGCGGCCATGGGTGCCTCGTACGTCGAACGCGAAGGCGTCTCCGTACGGCATGCGGCGCGGTTCCTGCTGGTCGGGACGATGAACCCCGAAGAGGGTGAGCTGCGCCCGCAGTTGCTGGACCGCTTCGGCCTGACCGTCGAGGTGGCGGCCTCCCGGGACACCGATCAGCGGGTGGAGGTCGTGCGGCGGCGGCTCGCGTACGACGACGATCCGGCCGGGTTCGCCGCCCGGTGGGCGCAGGAGGAGGGCGCGTTGCGGGCACGGATCGCCGCCGCGCGTGTCCTGTTGCCCGAAGTGGTCCTCGGGGACGGCGTGTTGCGGCAGATCGCGGCGACGTGCGCCGCGTTCGAGGTCGACGGCATGCGTGCCGACATCGTCATGGCCCGCACCGCGACCGCGCTGGCCGCGTGGGCGGGGCGCGACGAGGTCACCGCCGAGGACGTGCGCCGGGCCGCACTCCTGGCGCTCCCCCACCGGCGGCGCCGCAACCCCTTCGACGCCCCGGGGCTGGACGAGGACAAGCTGGACGACACCCTCAGGGACGCGGCCGACGACGCGGACGGGGGCGATGACGATCCGGAGCCCGACGGGCCCGGTGGCGGTGGTCTGCCTCCTCAGGGGGGCGGTCCCGACGCGGAGGGCGGTCCGGGCACGGAGAGCGGTCCCGACGCGGAGAACGGTCCCGACGCGGAGAACGGTCCCGGTACCGGCCGTCCCGAGGCGCCCGCGCCGGCCGGCGGCGGGGAACAGCAGCCCGTACGTGCCTCGGAGCCGTTCCGTACGAAGATGCTCAGCGTGCCCGGTCTCGGCGAGGGCGCGGCCGGGCGGCGGTCCCGGGCGCGTACCGAGCACGGGCGGACGACCGGGGCGCGGCGGCCCGAGGGCACGCTGACGAAGCTGCACCTCGCGGCGACCGTGCAGGCGGCGGCGCCGCATCAGCGGGCGCGCGGGCGGTCCGGTCGCGGTCTCGTCGTACGGCGTGACGACCTGCGGCAGGCGACACGGGAGGGGCGCGAGGGGAACCTGGTGCTCTTCGTGGTGGACGCCTCGGGGTCGATGGCGGCCCGGCAGCGGATGAGCGCCGTGAAGGGCGCCGTGATGTCGCTGCTGCTGGACGCCTACCAGCGGCGGGACAAGGTGGGCCTGGTGACCTTCCGCGGCAAGGACGCCGAGGTGGTGCTGCCGCCCACCTCGTCGGTGGACGCGGCGGCGGCGCGACTGGAGTCGCTGCCGACCGGTGGGCGCACCCCGCTGGCCGCCGGACTGCTGAGGGCGCACGACGTACTGCGGGTGGAGCGGCTGCGCGATCCGTCCCGGCGGCCGCTGCTCGTCGTGGTGACGGACGGCCGGGCGACCGGTGGTCCGGACCCGGTGGCGCTGGCCGCGCGGGCCGGCCGGCTGCATGCCGCCGAGGGCACGGCGTCCGTCGTCGTGGACTGCGAGTCGGGGTTCGTACGCCTCGGGCTCGCCGCACAGCTCGCCCGCGATCTCGGGGGCAGCGCGGTCACGCTCGACGAACTGCGCGCCGACTCGATCGCCGGGCTGGTCAAGGATGTACAAGCAGCCGGGAGGGCCGCGTAATGCCACAGGGACAGCCTGTATCGGTGCCGGACGACGGGCTGACGACACGTCAGCGGCGCAATCGTCCGCTTCTCTTCGTCCACACGGGCATCGGCAAGGGCAAGTCGACGGCCGCCTTCGGGCTCGCGCTGCGGGCCTGGAACCAGGGCTGGCCGATCGGGGTGTTCCAGTTCGTGAAGTCGGCGAAGTGGAAGGTCGGCGAGGAGAACGCGCTGAAGGTGCTCGGGGCGAGCGGCGAGGGCGGCACCGTCGACTGGCACAAGATGGGCGAGGGCTGGTCGTGGGTCCAGAGGGACAACCAGCTGGACAACGAGGAGAAGGCCCGCGAGGGCTGGGAGCAGGTCAAGCGTGACCTGGCGGCGGAGACGTACAAGCTGTACGTGCTCGACGAGTTCGCCTATCCGATGCACTGGGGCTGGATCGACACCGACGAGGTCGTCGAGGTGATGCGCGACCGCCCGGGGACGCAGCATGTCGTGATCACCGGGCGCAACGCTCCCCGGAAGCTGATCGAGGCCGCCGATCTGGTGACCGACATGTCGAAGGTCAAGCACCCGATGGACGCAGGCCAGAAGGGCCAGAGGGGCATCGAGTGGTGAGTGTTCCTCGTCTGGTCATTGCTGCACCGGCCTCCAACAGCGGCAAGACCACGGTCGCCACGGGGCTGATGGCGGCCTTCACGGGGCGCGGCCTCGCCGTGTCCCCGCACAAGGTGGGCCCCGACTACATCGACCCGGGGTACCACGCGCTGGCCACCGGCCGCCCGGGGCGCAATCTGGACGCGTACATGTGCGGTCCTGAGCTGATCGCCCCGTTGTTCGCGCACGGGTCGGCCGGTGCTGACCTGGCGGTCGTCGAGGGCGTCATGGGGCTGTACGACGGCGCTTCGGGCCAGGGCGAACTCGCCTCCACCGCCCAGGTGTCGAAGCTGCTCCGGGCTCCCGTCGTCCTGGTCGTCGACGCCTCCTCGCAGTCCCGTTCGGTCGCGGCCCTGGTGCACGGATTCGCCTCCTGGGATCCGGAGGTGCGGATCGGCGGGGTGATCCTCAACAAGGTGGCGTCCGACCGGCACGAGGCCCTGCTGCGGGATGCGCTCGAGGAGACCGGCCTGCCGGTGCTGGGGGCACTGCGGCGGGCGCCGCAGGTGGTGACGCCCTCACGCCATCTGGGTCTGGTTCCGGTGGCGGAGCGGCAGACCGAGGCCGTCGACGCCGTACGGGCGATGGCGGAACGGGTGCGGGCGGGCTGCGATCTGGACGCCCTGCTGGCGCTGGCCCGTTCGGCGCCCGCGCTGCCCGACGAGGTGTGGGAGCCGGAGCAGCATTCCGTCGAGGGGGTACGGCCGGTGGTGGCCGTGGCGGGCGGGGCCGCGTTCACATTCGCGTACGCCGAGCATGCCGAGCTGCTGACGGCCGCGGGCGCGGATGTGGTGGTCTTCGACCCGCTGCGCGACGAGAAGCTGCCCACGGGCACTGCGGGGCTGGTCATCGGGGGCGGCTTCCCCGAGATGTACGCGCCGGAGCTGTCGGCGAACGAGCCGCTGCGCAGGGCGGTGACCGAACTGGCCCTGTCCGGTGCCCCGGTGGCAGCGGAGTGCGCGGGGCTGCTGTATCTGGCCCGTGAGCTGGACGGGCGTCCGATGTGCGGGGTGCTGGACGCCTCGGCCCGGATGTCCGAGCGGCTGACGCTCGGCTACCGGCAGGCGGTGGCGGTGTCCGACAGTGTGCTGGCGGCGGCGGGGACGCGGCTGCGCGGGCACGAGTTCCACCGGACCGTGCTGGAGCCGGGTGCCGGTGCCACCCCTGCCTGGGGCATGCACCAGCCGGAACGGCGGGTGGAGGGCTTCGTCCAGCAGGGTGTGCACGCGAGCTATCTGCATACGCACTGGGCGGCGTCGCCCGGCGTGGCCCGCCGGTTCGTGGAGCATTGCCGCGCATGAGCACGGCGAGAGGCCCCAGGTCATTCCGCGATGCCGACCACCAGCCAGATGAAGCCCACTCCGGCGACGGTGCACAGCAGCGTGGAGCGGGCCGGGTGGTCGTGGTGCGCCTCGGGCAGGATCTCGGCGGCGGCGAGGTAGAGGAGCGCCCCGCCGAAGAAGCCGAGATAACAACCGAGCAGTTCCTCCGGAAGAGTGAACAGCAGGGTGGTCGCCGCGCCCACGATCGGGGCCAGGGCGTCCGCGTACAGCATCAGGAGGGCCTTGCGGCGGGCGTTCCCGTAGAGGCTGGTGATCGTGTAGGTGTTGAATCCGTCGGCGAAGTCATGGGTGATGACCGCGAGTGCGACGGCGGCGCCCATGCCGCCGCCGATCTGGAAGGCGGCACCGAGCGCGATGCCGTCCATCAGGCTGTGGCCCACCATCGCGGCCGCGGCCGTCATCCCGACCTGCGGCACCCTTTCCTCGCTCGCACCATGTGCCGCCTGGCGTACGGCCAGTGAACGCTCCACCACATGGGCCACCAGGAAGCCGCCCACGAAGAGCAGCAGCGCGGCGGGGACACCGAAGACCGCTCCGCCCGCGGCCTCCACCGCTTCGGGCAGCAGATCGAGACCGACGACGCCGAGCATCAGCCCGCCCGCGAGGCCGAGCACCAGGTGACGGCGGTCGGTGACGCGTTGAGCGACCCAGCCGCCCGCCAGGGTCATCAGGAACGCGCCGAGCGCGACGAACACCGCCATGGGCCCTTGCTAGCCGATCCACCCCCGGGCCCGCATCTCAGGCAGCACTGACCTGCCACCGTGAAAAGGACTCAGTTCATGACCCGGACCGCACTCGTTGTCGGTGTCGGTGCCCGCCGGGGCGTCACGGCCGAGGAGGTCCTCGGGCTGATCCGGGAGGCACTGAGCGCGGCCGGGCTGCCGGCCGCCGATGTGGTGGAGCTGGCCACGCTCGACACGAGGGCGGACGAACCGGGGATCGCCGGTGCGGCAGCACGGCTCGGGGTGCCGGTGCGCTCGTTTCCCGCCGCGGTGCTGGCCGCCGTCCGCGTACCGAACCCCTCGAGGGCGCCGCAGGACGCCGTGGGCACACCGTCGGTCGCGGAGGCTGCCGCGCTTGTCGGTGCGGACGAACTCCTCGTCACGAAGCGGAGGTCGGCGTCGGCAACCTGCGCGGTGGCCCGCCGGAGCGCACATTGGTCGACTTCTGTCGGCACCCCGGCGTCGACGAATGGCGCTGAGCCGTTCACCATGGCTGCCATGCTGCCCCCCACGAAGCACATCGACAGCGCCGGGCCCGACTTGCGGCACCACGGCGACGCGGAAGTACGCGGCCTGGATCTGACCGACCTCGCCGTGAACGTACGGACCGGTACGCCCCCGGACTGGCTGCGGGAGCGGATAGCCGCGTCGCTGGGCTCGCTGGCCGCCTATCCGGACGGACGTCAGGCCCGCGCGGCGGTGGCCGCACGGCACGAACTGCCCGAGGAGCGGGTCCTGCTCACCGCGGGTGCGGCCGAGGCCTTCGTGCTGATCGCACGGGCGTTGCCGGCCCGGCGGCCGGTCGTCGTGCATCCGCAGTTCACCGAGCCGGAGGCCGCGCTGCGTGCGGCCGGGCACGAGGTCGGGCGGGTTGTGCTGCGCCCGGAGGACGGCTTCCGGCTGGATCCGTCGGCGGTGCCCGAGGACGCGGATCTGGTGGTGGTCGGCAATCCGACCAACCCGACGTCCGTGCTCCATCCCGCGGGCGTACTGGAGCAACTGGCGCGGCCCGGGCGGACGCTGGTGGTCGACGAGGCGTTCATGGACGCCGTCCCGGGCGAACGGGAGGCGCTGTGCGGGCGCGAGGACGTTCCCGGGCTCGTCGTACTGCGGAGCCTGACCAAGACCTGGGGTCTGGCAGGGCTGCGGATCGGCTATGTGCTGGCGGATCCGGCGACGATCGCTCTGCTGCAGGAGGCACAGCCGCTGTGGCCGGTGTCGTCCCCCGCGCTGGCGGCGGCGGAAGCCTGCATGGAGCCGCGTGCGCTGGTGGAGGCGGCCGATGCGGCCGACCGTCTCGTGGTGGACCGGGCACATCTGCTGGCCGGACTCGCGGAGTTCAGTGAGGTACGGGTGGTGGAGCCGGCCGCGGGGCCGTTCGTTCTCCTGCGGGTGGAGCGGGCGGACGAGGTGAGGGAGAGGCTGCGCTCACGGGGGTTCGCCGCGCGACGCGGTGACACGTTCCCCGGGCTGGGCAGTGAGTGGCTGCGGCTGGCCGTGCGCGACCGGGTGACGACCAACAGATTCCTGCAGGCGCTCGACCTGGCGCTGCAGGGGCTGCCCCGGAGAACTGCCGGCTGACGGACACGGGGGCTTCGCCCACGGGGCGGGGAGCGGTGTTCCGTCACACGAACGCCGCTTCCCGCCCCGCCCCCAGGTCCCCCTCGGCGGCTCAGCTCCCGGCGCGCCTGCGGGCGACGATTGTGGCACCGGCGCCGACCGCCAGCAGAAGGGCCGCGCCGCCTGCGACGTACGGGGTCGAGGAGCTGGAGCCGGTCTCGGCGAGGTCGCCGCTCCCGGATGCCTGGACCGCGTCGGAGCCGGTCTGGGGCTTCACGTCGACGGCATCGCCCTTGTCGCCCGTGCTGCCGGTGTCGCCGGATCCTCCGTCACCGCCGGTCGATCCGCCGGTGCCGCCCGTCGATCCGCCGGTGCCGGCGGTGGAACCGCCGTCCTGCGAACCTCCGTCGCCCGAACCGCCGTTGTCCGAACCGCCGTTGTCCGAACCTCCGTCGCCCGAACCGCCGTTGTCCGAACCGCCGTCACTGGCACCGCCGTCCTCCGAGCCGCCCGTGCCCTTCGGTGTCTCGCACGTCGCCTCGGCCAGCGTGACCTCTCCCTGCACATCGGCGACGTTGAGCTTGAGCGGGTTCACGGACACGCGCAGCTGCAGCGCCGTCGCGGCGGCCGTCCGTGAGGTGGTGCGGGTCTTCGACAGATCGAGGGTCACCTCGCCGACGCCCGGCACCTCGACCTTCGTCGGACCGCCCGAGGTCAGCCTGATCCGCTTGCCGAGCACCGAGACATGCCCCAGCACGTTCGACTCCGCGACCGGCTTCTTCCCCACCTCACAGACCGCCTTGGAGGTGACCTTCTCGATCTCGATGAGCGAGAGCCGTGGCAGTCCCGGCACGTGCACCCGAGCCTTCACGACGTTGGTGTACCCCTCGGCCCTGCGCCTGTCGACGGTTGCGTTCGCGGTGGCCACATCGGCCTTCAGCACGTGGACCGGGCGCCCCCGCTCCGCTCCGTCGAGCTCCACGCTGAGCGCGGTCTTCTCTGCACTCGCCGGTGCCTGCACCTCGTTCAGCGTGGCCTTGAGCGGTACCTCGACCGACTTGTTCAGGAGCGAGACATCGAGTGCGGCGCGGAGCACGACCGCGCTCGCCTTTCCGTGGCCGTCCGGGGTGGCCGGTGCCGTCCCGGTGGCGGCCTGTGCGGGGACGGCGACCAGCAGTGCGACGGGCGCGGCAGCGACCGCCAGGGCAGCCAGACGGAAGGTGTTGCTGTTCAAGATGGTGGAACCCCCACAAGAGACATGGAGCCCTCCGGCGCCGTCAATGGGGGACATCGCGTGCGCCGAGGACCTCGACTCCGTGAATCTTTACGCACAGAGGGTGAACTGACAGACACCTGGCGTCAGTTCACTCCAAAGGGGGGTTTTCGTGTACACATTCGAATATTCCGGCACAGGAGTTCCCCGGAGTCACTCGTTTCGCCGAGCGCGGGCGGCGCGGTCACCGACCGAGCCCAAGAACGCACCGGGGTGCTTCAACGAGTGGGCGACGACCGGGTCACTGCCGGTCAACACGGCACCACCCCGGCCGGTCAGTCGATCACCCGCCCGTTGAGCACCACCCGCCGCGGCTCCGCCAGCACGCGCACGTCCGCCCGCGGGTCCTCGTCGTACACCACCAGATCCGCCGGAGCCCCCTCCTCCAGCACCGGCCGGCCGAGCCACTGCCGCGCCCCCCAGGCCGTCGCGGAGAGTGCCTCGAGGGGCGGGATGCCCGCCTTCACCAGTTCGGCGACCTCCGCCGCCACCAGGCCGTGGGCCAGCGAACCGCCCGCGTCCGTGCCGACGAAGACCGGGATGCCCGCGTCGTACGCCGCACGCACGGTGTCGTAGCGGCGCTCGTACAACTGCCGCATGTGCGCGGACCACTGGGGGAACTTGGCCTCGCCGCCCGCCGCGAGATCGGGGAACGTGGCGATGTTGACCAGCGTCGGGACGATCGCCACGCCACGCTCCGCGAAGAGCGGAATGGTGTCCTCGGTCAGCCCCGTCGCATGCTCGATGCAGTCGATCCCGGCCTCCACCAGGTCGCGCAGGGCGGCCTCGGCGAAGCAGTGAGCGGTGACCCGGGCCCCGAGGCGGTGCGCCTCGGCGATGGCGGCCTCGACCTCGCCGCGCGGCCAGCATGCGGTCAGATCCCCGGCGTCGCGGTCGATCCAGTCGCCGACCAGCTTCACCCAGCCGTCACCGCGCTTCGCCTCCTGTGCGACGTACGCGACCAGGTCACCGGGCTCGATCTCATGGGCGAAGTTCCTGATGTACCGGCGGGTCCTGGCAATGTGACGGCCTGCCCTGATGATCTTCGGCAGGTCCTCGCGGTCGTCGATCCACCGGGTGTCGGAGGGCGATCCGGCGTCCCGGATGAGCAGCGTGCCGGCCTCCCGGTCGGTGAGGGCCTGCTTCTCGCTGGTCGCCGCGTCGACGGGCCCGTGGTGGTCGAGGCCGACATGGCAGTGCGCGTCGACGAGACCGGGCAGGGCCCAGCCGGTGACGGTCACCGCGTCGTCCGCGCCCGGCGGCCGCTCGTAGGTGATCCGCCCGTCGACGGCCCAGAGCCCGTCCCTGACGTCGTCGGGGCCGACGAGCACCCGCCCCTCGATCCGCAGCACCGGCGCCACCTCGTGATCATTCATGGGAGGCACTGTACGAGGCGGGGGACAAGGGCTCCAGGGCGCGCTGGGTACCCTCGACGCACGCGCTGACCGCAGCTGGACCGATTCGAAGAGAGCACCACCGTGACACACCCCTTCCTCGACCTTCCCCCGCTCACCGCTGCTCGTTTCGCGGCGATCGAGCGGCGGGTGGCCGGCCTCCTCGCCACCGAGCAGGACGTCGTCATCATGCAAGGCGAGGCGCTGCTGCCCCTCGAAGGCTGCATCCGGGGCGGGGCCGGGCCCGGTTCGACCGCACTGAACATCATCACGGGCCCCTACGGCCAGACCTTCGGGAACTGGCTGCGCGACTGCGGCGCCGATGTCGTCGATCTCGCGGTGCCCTTCCACATGGCGGTCACCGCCGAACAGGTCGCACAGGCACTGGCCGCACGCCCGGAGATCGACTTCGTGTCACTGGTGCACGCCGAAGCCGCGACCGGCAACACCAACCCGGTCACGGAGATCGGTGAGGTGGTCCGGGCCCACGGCGCACTGTTCATGCTGGACGCCGTCGCGTCGGTGGGGGCGGAGCCGCTGCTGCCGGATGTCTGGGGCGTGGATCTGTGTGTCATCGGCGCCCAGAAGGCGATGGGCGGCCCGGCCGGGGTGTCGGCGGTGTCGGTGAGCGAGCGGGCCTGGAAGCGGATCGCGGCCAACCCGCAGGCCCCGCGGCACTCCTACCTCTCCCTCCTGGACTGGAAGACGCGCTGGATCGACGGTGGGCGCAAGGCACTGCTGCACGCTCCCGCGCAGCTGGAGATGCTGGCGCTGGAGGCTTGTCTGGAGCGGATCGAGGCCGAGGGCCTGGACACCCTGACGGCCCGGCACGCCTCGGCCGCGGCGGCGACCCGGGCGGGCGTCCTGGCGCTCGGCGGCGGGCTGGAGCCGTACGTCCACGACGCCCGTGACGCGGCGCCGGTCGCCACGACGCTGCGCACCCCGGAGGGTGTCGACGCAGCCGCCCTGGTCGAGCGGGCGCTCGCGGCCGATCCTTCGCTGCCGCTGATCGCGGGCGGCGGCGCACTGTCCAAGGAGATGATCCGGGTCAACCACTACGGCGTGGACGCATCGCCGGGCGCGGTGCAGTCCTCGCTCGCCGCTCTGGGTGCCGCGCTGGCCGGCGCCCGCCGGACGGCCGACCCCGAGGCTGCCCGCAGGGCCGTATCGGAAACCTGGCCGGGTCGCTGAATTCAATCGGCTCCACAGTCGGCCGGTTAAATAAATGAATAAGGGGAGCTGCTTTATCGAGAGCAGCTCCCCGCAATCTTCTGCCCGCTTTCCCCTTCCCTAAACACCCCAGTTCCCACGTGGTCCACCTGCGCAATCCGAACGCGTGTCACGAGAGTTACGACCCTGTGACCGACTCCACAGAGACTGCGTTATGCCGGATAAATTCCGGTCAAAGGGTGAGAAAACGCCCTCCTTTCCGGCTCGGATCGCGCCCGCGTGATAACACAGCAAGACCTCTCGCCCAACCCCCTGCGTCGATGCAATTTTGATTTTTGCTGGGTAAATTCAATTCGCATGACCGCAGCACCAGCAGACTTTGCACGTGCCCGAAGCGAATTCCTTAGGATCGACACCCCGCGAGTGGAGGACGGAGCCGCGATCTGGCGAATTGCCCGCGACTCCGAGGTCCTGGACCTCAACTCCTCGTACAGCTACCTGCTGTGGTGCCGTGACTTCGCGGCGACCTCCGTGGTCGCGCGCGACGAGAACGGCGAGCCGATCGCCTTCGTGACGGGATACATCCGCCCCGACCGCCCCGAGACGCTCGTCGTCTGGCAGGTGGCCGTCGACCACGCCCACCGCGGGAAGGGACTGGCCGCCACGCTGCTGGACGCCCTGACCGCGCGTGTCGCCGCCAACCAGGGCCTGGATTCGGTCGAGACGACCATCACCCCGGACAACACCGCGTCCGACCGGCTGTTCACCTCCTTCGCACAGCGCCACGACGTGCCCCTGGAGCACGAGGTGCTCTTCGACGGCGGGCTGTTCCCCGAGGGAACACACCTGCCGGAGGTGCTGTACCGCATCGGTCCGCTCCACGCGTAGGGACTGAACCCGCCCCCCGCCCGGGGCATGCCTCACCCGCCGCCCGTCACACCCCCCTCGAGCAGGAGATTCGCTGTGACCATCACCCCGCCCGCCCTGAGTGTCTTCGAGACCCTGGAGTCGGAAGTACGGAGCTACTGCCGCAGCTGGCCCGCAGTGTTCGACCGTGCGCAGGGCGCCCGGTTGACGGACGAGGACGGACACTCGTACCTGGACTTCTTCGCCGGTGCCGGATCGCTC
>NZ_JBHWVO010000036.1:0-60478 GCF_042736635.1 Streptomyces sp. NPDC060035 | reverse complement strand
CTGCAGGGGGGACCCTGTGGGAGAGTAGGACGCCGCCGAACAATTATTCCGGGAAAGCCCCGTGCCCTTGTGGCACGGGGCTTTTCTGCGTTCACGAACCGGTTACGGAAGAGTGTGCCGGCGACACCCTGCCGGCCTTCATCCGCCGCTCATTCGTCACCCTTGAAGGAAGCACGGAAACTTCGAGCTGGGTGGTTTTGAACGCCCCTTCGTTCGGGGTATGCTTTACCTCGTTGCCGCAAGGCGACAGGCCCCAATAGCTCAGTCGGTAGAGCGTCTCCATGGTAAGGAGAAGGTCTGCGGTTCGATTCCGCATTGGGGCTCAAGCAAAGACAAAGGCCCCCGCCATCGGCGGGGGCCTTTGTCGTACCCGGAGGTTCATGAGATGCGAGTCCTGGCGCAGCCTGTGCAGCGCGCCGGGGGAGACTTCTCGGCAGCGTTCCCATCACGACCGGCCCGCGTCCCGGTTCCGACGGCACTCTCTGCGACGCCGGGAAAGCCTATTCGTCCCGTCGAAACCGGCGTTACCTGCGAAGACGCCAGATCAAGCAGACCATCCCGGAACCCAAGGACCAGCTGGCCGACCGTCGGCGCCGAGGCAGCATGGGCAGCCGCCGACCAGCTTCGACAGAGAGCTCTACCGACGCCGCAACGAAGCAGAGCGGACGATCAACCGGCTCACGGTCTTCCGCGCAGTCGCGACCCGCTATGACAGGAGGGCCTATGCGTGTCACGGGACGGTCCCCGTCGCCGCCATTCGACTATGGCTGCGCCCCTGATCAATGGCCATCTGCCAGTTGTGGCAGCGCATGCCCGCCGGTGGGGACGTTACGAGGGCCGTAGCCGTCGAATTCCTCCGACCACGGCCCCAGGTGTGCGACGGCACGGCAGCCCGGGACCCGCACCGTCGCTGGATGCTTGCCGGCGCGTCATGGAGGCATGCCGGCCGGACACGTCCTGGCTAGAACGTCTGCGGCTCCGGGACGCGCATGGCGAGGATGGCCATGTCGTCCGACGCGGGCTCGGCGGCGAAGCGTTCCACCGCCCGCAGGATGCGGCCGGCCACCGCGCCGGCCGTCAGGCCCGTACACATGGAAAGGACATCGGCCAGGCCGTCGTCGCCGAGCATGCGGGTTCCCTCACGGCGTTCGGTGACGCCGTCCGTGACGCAGAGAAGGACGTCACCGGGCTCAAGGGTGACTTCCTGCTCATAGAGCTCCAGGTCCTCGATCACACCGAGCAGCGGCTGAGGTTCGGCCGCCGCTTCCACGGAGCCGTCCTGCCGCAGGCGCAGCGGAAGCGGATGGCCGGCGCAGACGACCTTCAGCAGCGCGCTGCCGTCCTCCTGGGGCCACAACTCCCCGTAGAGCAGTGTGAGGAAGCGGCTGCGGGCACCCTCGTCGAGGATGGCCGCGTTGAGTCGTTCCAGTACGGCAGGGCCGCCGAACCCCTCGCGGGCCAGCAGCCGCAGCGCGTGGCGTGCGAGGCCCGTGACGGCCGCGGCCTCCGGTCCCGTACCGCAGACGTCACCGATGGCGAAGCCGTAGGCGCCGTCACGGATGGGGAACACGTCGTAGAAGTCGCCGCCGACCTCGTTGCCCTCGCCCGCCGCGCGGTAGATGACCTCGATCTCGACGTTGGGCACGTCGGGCAGGCCGGGGGGCAGCAGGCTGCGCTGGAGGGACTGGCTGATCGCCATGCGCTCCGAGTAGAGGCGTGCGTTGTCGAGGGCCAGAGCGGCCCTCCGGGACAGGTCCTCGGCCAGTTCCAGGATTTCCTGGCGGAAGTGGTCGTCGGACGGCTTGCCGAGGGTGAGCATGCCGATCACGCGGTTTCGCGCCACGAGCGGGAGCACCACGGTCTCGCCGCCCACGGCAGCGGCCGTCGCGAGCGTGGTGCGTGCGGCTGCCCCCATGCTCAAGGGCGCATCCCTGCCGAGGCTGCGTGTGGACGTGCGAAGGGCCGCCTTGTGGGCTGCTGCGGCGGGTGCGGGCCAGATGCGGGCGCCCGGGGCCGGGACGGGGTCCGGCGGGTCGATGGAGGACAGCAGGGCCTTGACACCGTCGATGCGGTCCTCGTCCTCGTGGAGCACGTAGGAGAGGTACGGCTCCGAGGACTGGTCGGCGATGGTGTAGACGGCGCACCAAGTGGCCAGCGTGGGTACCGTCATCTGGGCCATCAGTGCCAGCGTCTGGTCCCTGTCGAGCGTACCGGCGAGCAGATCGGACGCCTCGACGAGGAAGGACAGCGAGCCGCGGCGCAGGCGCTCCAGCTCGCCCAGCCGGGCCGACTCGACGGCCAGCGCGATGCGGTCGGCGGCGAACTGAAGCCGCAGGGCCTCCTCGTTGGTGTACCGGCCGGCTGCTTCGGCCGCGACGCCCAGGGAGCCGGTGAGCCGGCCCTCGACCTTGAGCGGGACCGTGACGACGGAGCGCATCCCGGTGTCGGTGAGCAGCGGAACGGCACCCGGTACGGCTGCGAGGTCCTCGTGGACCGCGGGCATGCGGGCGGAGCCGTAACGGCCCGTTCCGGCCTCGACGGGGACCCGGGCGAAGCGCTGGCGAGCCGAGGGAAGTCCGGTCGTCGCCCGTACCTCCAGCTCTGTCTCGTCGTCGGTGGCCAGCAGCAGGAAGGCGGAATCCGCGTCGAACATGTCGCGCGCCCGTTCGACCGTGCGCTGCAGCAGTCCGTCGAGGTCGTCAGGGGCGGGGGAACCGATGAAGACCTCGAACGGGTCCGTGGCGCGGTTGTCCGCCGATGTGTCGGAGACCGGGGCGCGCACAGGGCTCTGGAGCACGGCCCGCTCGTAGTCGCGTACGAGAAGGCAGACCGTGGAGGGTTCGCCCTGGGTGTCGCGGACTCTGAGATGAGAGGCGTAGACGGGGATGACGCGCCCGTCGGCGCCCCGGATGCCGTAGCTGCCCTCCCATCTGGAGAGCTGCAGGGCATCGACGATGCCGGTGTTCGTGCCCGGTGTGTGCGGCCAGGCGGCGAAGTCGGTGAGCTGCTTGCCGATGACCTGCTCGGCGGCGTGTCCGAAAAGGAAGGCGGCGTCGTCGTTCCACGCGGCGATGGAGCCGGAGCGGTCGATCTGGACGACAGCGACACGTACGCGCTCGTCGGTGACCGGCAGCAGGGCCGTGGGCAGGACGGGACCCGCGGAGCGGATGCCCACGGGGCGTTCGGGAAGGTCGAGCTGGAACCAGACCTGCTTGTGCGTCGGCGTGTACTCGACGCCCCAGCGGGAAGCGAGCGCGGCGCAGAGCAGCAGGCCGCGGCCGCCTTCCCGATCCGGGCTGCCGAAATCCAGACCGGAGCTCTGAAGAGGGATCTCGCGTTCCGGGTAGTGGTCGGAGACCTCGACGCGTACGCCGTCCTCGGTGCGCAGGCAGAGCACATCGGCGGCGGTGCCCGCGTGCACCACCGCGTTGGTCACGAGTTCGCTGGTAAGGACGACGGCGTCGTCGACGACGTCGGTGTAACCCCACCCCTGCAGGGTGTCGCGGACAAATGCGCGGGCGGTCGCCACCGAGCGTCCGACCGGATCGAAGGTGGCAGCCGCGCGCGCGGTGATCACAGCACTCCCCATATGGTGTCTCGTCGCTTCCCCGAGTCCTGTGCCCGTTTCTCGCCGCTTCGATTCGCCTGCCAGGCTAGACGCTTGCCCGGCGTCCCGTGCACAGGAGGGCCGACTTGGGCGCCCAGGCCACCGGCGGTTGTGCAGGGGCGCACAAGTATGGGGCCCCTGGTGAGGGAAATGAGGCAACCGTGGGAGCTTGCACCCCGTCCGGTTCCGGCCTGGTACGTTTCAACGATTTGACGTCCGCATAGTCACCCGTCGACGGTGTGCTGTGGCGGTGAGTCAAAGTGGAAGTGGGCAAGCTTCCGGTTAAGGCCCGAGCGATACGGTCAACCCCTGCGGGAGGGACACGGTGGAGTCTGGCGTGGCGGCGCGGGGTTCAGGAACGCGCACAAAAGGCGGACAGTCCGTGAAGAAACAGCGCAATGGGACCATCGACGTGGATGCGGCAGCTCTGAACAGACTGCTCGCGGCTCTCGTGGCGATGCGCGACGGCAATTTCCGCAGGCGGCTTACCGTCTCGGGTGACGGCGTGCTCACGGAGATCGCGGCGGTCTTCAACGAGGTTGCCGACCGCAATCTCCATCTGACCGGCGAGCTGGCGCGCGTACGCCGCGTGGTCGGACGTGAGGGGAAGCTCACCGAGCGCCTGGAGACCGGCGCCTGCGAGGGCTCCTGGGCAGCTGCGATCGATGCCTCCAACGAGCTCGTCGATGATCTGGCGCGCCCTGTGTCCGAGGTAGGACGGGTACTTTCCGCGGTCGCCGACGGTGACCTCGAGCAGCGGATGGAACTGCGGTCGCACACGGCCGACGAGACGGTACGCCCGCTGCGCGGTGAGTTCCTGAAGGTCGCCCGGACGGTCAACAACCTGGTCGATCAGCTGTCCGCGTTCACCGAACAGGTGACGCGGGTCGCGGTCGAGGTGGGCACCGAGGGCAAGCTCGGCGGGCAGGCCCAGGTGCGCGGGATGTCCGGGTCGTGGAAGGACCTCACGGACTCCGTGAACACCATGGCGTACCGGCTGACCGCCCAGGTGCGCGACATCGCCCTGGTGACGACGGCGGTGGCCAAGGGTGATCTGTCGCGGAAGGTCACCGTCCATGTGGCCGGCGAGATGCTTCAGCTCAAGAACACCGTCAACACGATGGTCGACCAGCTGTCGTCGTTCTCCTCCGAGGTGACCCGGGTCGCCCGTGAGGTGGGCACGGAGGGCGAGCTCGGGGGACAGGCGACGGTGCCGGGGGTGGCCGGGGTCTGGAAGGACCTCACGGACTCCGTGAACACCATGGCCGGGAACCTGACGTCCCAGGTGCGCGGTATCGCAGAGGTGACGACGGCGGTCGCCAATGGTGACCTGTCGCAGAAGGTCACGGTGAGCGCCCGCGGCGAGGTCGCGCAGCTCGCCGAGACGATCAACCAGATGACCGAGACGCTGCGTACCTTCGCGGACGAAGTGACGCGTGTGGCGAGCGAGGTAGGTGGCGAGGGCCTGCTCGGCGGCCAGGCACAGGTGCCGGGCGCCGCGGGCACCTGGAAGGACCTCACCGACTCGGTGAACACGGTCTTCCGCAACCTGACGACGCAGGTGCGTGACATCGCGCAGGTGACGACCGCGGTGGCCAGCGGTGACATGACGCAGAAGGTCACCGTCGACGTGGCCGGCGAGATGCTGGAACTGAAGAACACCGTCAACACGATGGTCGACCAGCTCCAGGCTTTCGGTTCCGAGGTGACACGGGTCGCCCGGGAGGTCGGCGTCGAGGGCCGGCTGGGCGGACAGGCCGAAGTGCCCGGAGCGGCAGGCACCTGGAAGGACCTCACCGACTCGGTGAACACCGCCTTCCGGAACCTGACGGGCCAGGTCCGTGACATCGCGCAGGTGACGACGGCGGTGGCCAACGGTGACCTGTCGCAGAAGGTCACCGTCGATGTCGCCGGCGAGATGCTGGAGCTGAAGAACACCGTCAACACGATGGTGGCGCAGCTGTCGAACTTCGCCGACCAGGTGACCCGGATGGCGCGTGACGTGGGCACCGAGGGCCGCCTCGGCGGCCAGGCGCGTGTCGACGGCGTCTCCGGAACGTGGAAGGAGCTCACCGACTCCGTCAACTTCATGGCGGGGAACCTGACGTCCCAGGTGCGTCAGATCGCCCAGGTGACCACGGCGGTGGCGCGGGGTGACCTGTCGCAGAAGATCGACGTGGATGCCCGGGGCGAGATCCTGGAGCTGAAGAACACCATCAACACGATGGTCGACCAGCTCTCGGCCTTCGCCGACCAGGTGACTCGCGTGGCCCGCGAGGTGGGCACGGACGGGCGGCTCGGCGGCCAGGCACAGGTGCCCGGTGTGGCCGGCGTGTGGCGTGATCTGACCGACTCGGTGAACGGCATGGCGGGGAACCTCACCGCCCAGGTCCGCAACATCGCGCAGGTCGCCACGGCGGTGGCGCGGGGTGACCTGTCGCAGAAGATCGACGTGGATGCCCGGGGCGAGATCCTGGAGCTGAAGAACACCCTCAACACGATGGTCGACCAGCTCTCGAACTTCGCGGAGCAGGTGACCCGGGTGGCCCGCGAGGTGGGCACGGAGGGCATCCTCGGCGGTCAGGCGGAGGTGCAGGGCGTCTCCGGCACGTGGAAGGACCTCACACAGTCCGTCAACGGCATGGCCAACAACCTGACGCTCCAGGTCCGCAACATCGCCGAGGTGACCACGGCGGTCGCCAAGGGAGATCTCTCCAAGAAGATCACCGTCGATGCCAAGGGCGAGATCCTCGAACTGGTGACGACGGTCAACACGATGGTCGACCAGCTGCTCAACTTCGCCGACGAGGTGACGCGAGTCGCCCGTGAGGTGGGTACCGAAGGCATCCTCGGCGGTCAGGCCCGGGTACGCGGTGCGACGGGCATCTGGAAGGACCTCAGCGACAACGTCAACCTGATGGCCAACAACCTGACCAGCCAGGTGCGTAACATCTCGCGGGTCTCGTCCGCGGTCGCCAACGGCGACCTGACCAAGAAGGTCACTGTCGAGGCACGCGGCGAGGTCGCCGAACTCGCCGACACCGTCAACACGATGGTGACGACCCTGTCCTCGTTCGCCGACGAGGTGACCCGGGTGGCGCGCGAGGTGGGCACCGAGGGCGAGCTGGGCGGCCAGGCACGCGTCCCGGGTGTCGCGGGCACCTGGAAGGACCTCACCGAGTCGGTGAACTCGATGGCGTCGAACCTGACCGGTCAGGTCCGCCAGATCGCCACGGTCACCACGGCCATCGCCAAGGGCGATCTCACGAAGAAGATCGACATCGATGCGCGCGGTGAGATCCAGGAGCTGAAGAACACCATCAACACGATGGTCGACCAGCTCTCGTCCTTCGCCGAGCAGGTCACCCGGGTGGCCCGCGAAGTGGGTACCGAGGGGCAGCTCGGCGGTCAGGCCCGGGTCCGCGACGTCGACGGTACGTGGCGCGACCTCACCGAGTCGGTGAACGAGATGGCCGGAAACCTGACCCGTCAGGTGCGTGCCATCGCCGCGGTCGCCACCGCGGTGACCCGGGGTGATCTCAATCTCAAGATCGACGTGGATGCGGCCGGCGAGATCCAGGTGCTGCAGGACAACATCAATACGATGATCGCCAACCTGCGTGACACCACCCTGGCCAACAAGGAGCAGGACTGGCTCAAGGGCAACCTCGCCCGGATCTCGGGCCTGATGCAGGGCCGCCGCGACCTGGACGATGTCGCCTCGCTGATCATGAGCGAGCTGACGCCGGTCGTGTCCGCCCAGCACGGTGCGTTCTTCCTGGCCATGGCCACCGGTGACGGGGTCGAGGTGGGAGCCGACGGCGGCAAGGACAGTGCGTACGAGCTGCGCATGCGCGGCAGTTACGGCTACTCCGCGGGCTCCATGCCGACTTCCTTCCGGCCCGGAGAGACGCTCATCGGCACGGCGGCCGAGGAGAAGCGGACGATTCAGGTGGATCATGTGCCGCCGGGTTATCTGAAGATCTCCTCCGGCCTCGGCGAGGCACCGCCCGCGCACGTCATCGTGCTGCCGGTGCTTTTCGAGGGCAAGGTGCTCGGTGTGATCGAACTGGCCTCGTTCCAGCCGTTCACCCACATCCAGCGTGACTTCCTCAATCAGCTCGCAGAGATGATCGCGACGAGCGTCAACACCATCAGCGTCAACACGACGACCGAGAAGCTGCTGGAACAGTCCCAGGAGCTCACCGAGCAGCTGCGCGACCGGTCCGAGGAGCTGGAGAACCGGCAGAAGGCGCTCCAGGCATCCAACGCCGAACTGGAGGAGAAGGCCGAGCTGCTGGCCCAGCAGAACCGCGACATCGAGGTGAAGAACACCGAGATCGAGGAGGCCCGGCAGGTCCTGGAGGAGCGCGCCGAGCAACTCGCGGTCTCGATGCGCTACAAGTCCGAGTTCCTGGCGAACATGTCGCACGAGTTGCGCACGCCGCTCAACTCGCTGCTGATTCTGGCCAAGTTGCTCGCGGACAACGCCGAGGGCAATCTTTCGCCGAAGCAGGTGGAGTTCGCCGAGACGATCCACGGGGCGGGGTCCGACCTGCTCCAGCTGATCAACGACATCCTCGATCTGTCCAAGGTCGAGGCGGGCAAGATGGACGTCAGCCCGACCCGGATCGCTCTGGTCCAGCTGGTCGACTACGTGGAGGCGACCTTCCGGCCGCTCACCGCGGAGAAGGGGCTCGACTTCTCCGTACGGGTGTCTCCGGAGCTGCCCGCCACGCTGCACACCGACGAGCAGAGGCTGCTCCAGGTGCTGCGCAATCTGCTGTCCAACGCGGTGAAGTTCACCGACAGCGGTGCCGTGGAGCTGGTGATCCGGCCCGCCGGAGCAGATGTGCCGAACTCGATCAGGGAGCATCTGCTCGAGGCCGGTTCGCTGCGTGACGCCGATGGGGACCTCATCGCGTTCTCGGTCACCGACACCGGAATCGGCATCGCGTCCAGCAAGATGCTGGTCATCTTCGAAGCCTTCAAGCAGGCTGACGGCACAACGAGCCGCAAGTACGGCGGAACGGGCCTCGGCCTCTCCATCAGCCGTGAGATCGCCCGTCTGCTGGGCGGCGAGATCCACGCCGCCAGTGAGCCGGGGCGCGGTTCGACGTTCACGCTGTATCTGCCGCTGCATCCGAGCGAGCTGCCGCCGCAGGGCTATCCGCAGATGGGGCCCGGCCCCATCGAGGTCCACGGGAGTTCCGCCGAAGGAGCTCTCCATCTGGAAGCCTCACAGCGGACCCGTACCGAGCTGCCCCTGGGGGATCCGGCCAACTCCGCCGGGATGTTCCGGCGCCGGCGCAAGGCGCTGGGCGGGTCGGTGCAGCGCCCGGCCCTGGCGAACGGCAGGAGCGGCGAGGCGAGTTCCCCGCAGGCGGAGTGGGTGCAGGGAGCGCGGGAGGAGTCCGAACCACGCCGCACTTTCCGCTTCCACGGGGAGAAGGTGCTGATCGTCGACGACGACATCCGCAATGTCTTCGCGCTCACCAGTGTGCTGGAGCAGCACGGTCTGTCGGTGCTGTACGCGGAGAACGGGCGCGAGGGCATCGAAGTCCTCGAGCAGCACGACGATGTGACGATCGTGCTGATGGACATCATGATGCCCGAGATGGACGGATACGCCACGACCACGGCGATCCGCAGGATGCCGCAGTTCGCCGGACTGCCGATCGTCGCGCTGACCGCCAAGGCGATGAAGGGCGACCGTGAGAAGGCCCTCGACTGCGGGGCATCCGACTACGTCACCAAGCCGGTCGATTCCGATCATCTTCTGGCGGTAATGGAGAAGTGGATGCGCGGAGAATGACCGGACGCGGAGGGAATTCTCATGCGGTGTCGACCCGCTCTGCTCGAAAGGGTGTGAGTGCGGGGTATCCGGGGAACCTTCTGGTCTTCGACCGCGTTTCCGGTACGTGCACAGTGACATCGCGGTGACAGGGTGTGGTGACGGGCGGGGTGCGGCTACCATGACCGGCACAAGGACGGACGGCGCAAGGGAGTCGTCCCCTGGGGCGGCACCCGGTGCGATCCCGGGGCGAGGAGGACGGGCCATGATGCAGAAGGCCAAGATCCTCCTGGTCGATGACCGACCGGAGAATCTGTTGGCGCTGGAGGCCATCCTCTCTGCGCTCGATCAGACACTGGTGCGGGCATCGTCAGGGGAGGAAGCGCTCAAAGCGCTGCTCACGGACGATTTCGCGGTCATTCTGCTGGACGTTCAGATGCCAGGCATGGACGGATTCGAAACGGCCGCGCACATCAAGCGGCGTGAGCGGACCCGGGACATCCCGATCATCTTCCTCACCGCGATCAACCACGGTCCGCATCACACCTTCCGGGGTTATGCGGCGGGAGCGGTGGACTACATCTCGAAGCCTTTCGACCCCTGGGTGCTGCGCGCCAAGGTCTCGGTGTTCGTCGAGCTGTACATGAAGAACTGTCAGCTGCGTGAACAGGCGGCGCTCCTGCGGCTCCAGCTCGAGGGCGGCGCCCACGCGGGCGCGGACGAGAAGGAGCCGGCCGGTCTGCTGGCCGAGCTCTCGGCGCGGCTCGCCGCGGTCGAGGAGCAGGCCGAGGCGCTCTCCAAGCAGTTGGACGACGAGTCGGCGGACGCCGCGGCCGTGGCGACCGCCGCTCATCTGGAGCGCAAGCTCACCGGACTGCGCCGTGCACTCGACGCGTTGGAGCCCGGCACGGGTGGCTCCGCGGCCGCTCTGCCCTCCCAGAGCTGACCTGCAGCGGCTGAGGGCGCGTCAGTTCAGCGCCCGTGCAGGGCGACACGGTCGGGTGAAGCGGTAGGCACACGTGTCCCATGCCGTCGACACCGGTAACCTCAGGCACATGGCCTCACGTACGTCCGGCAAGGGTTCCCAGGGCACGGCGGGCACCGCGAAGCGTGCCGGCCGTACCCAGGGACCGGCGAAGAAAGCCGCACCCGCCAGGAAGACCGCGCCCGCGAAGAAAGCCCCCGCCAAGAAGGCGGTGGCCAAGAAGCCCGCGCCCAAGCCCGCGCCGTCCCCCACCGGTGGTGTGTACCGACTCGTCCGCGCCCTCTGGCTGGGCACGGCACACGGTGTGGGCGCGGTGTTCCGCTCCATAGGGCGCGGTGCGAAGGGACTCGACCCCGCGCACCGCAAGGACGGCCTCGCCCTGCTGCTTCTCGGTCTCGCGCTGATCGTGGCAGCGGGCACCTGGTCGCACCTGCGCGGGCCCGTCGGTGATCTCGTCGAGATGCTCGTGACCGGCGCGTTCGGCCGGCTCGATCTGCTCGTGCCGATACTGCTGGGCGTCGTCGCGGTGCGGCTGATCCTCTACCCGGAGAAGCCCGAAGCCAACGGACGTATCGTCATCGGCCTCTCCGCCCTCGTCGTCGGAGTGCTCGGCCAGGTCCACATCGCCTGCGGATCACCCGGCCGTGAGGACGGTACCGGCGCCATGCAGGACGCGGGCGGGCTGATCGGCTGGGCCGCTTCCAAGCCGCTCGTCTTCACGATGGGCGAGGTCCTCGCCGTACCGCTGCTTCTGCTTCTGACGGTCTTCGGTCTCCTGGTGGTCACCGCCACCCCGGTCAATGCCATTCCGCAGCGGCTGCGGCTGCTCGGCGTCAAGCTCGGCATCGTCGACCCGGTGTACGAGGCCGGTGAGGAGGACGGGAGCGACGGCGAACGCTACGACGAGCGATGGCGCGAAGCGCTGCCCGAACGCTCGCGACGCTCCCCGGCACGCCGTTCGGAGAAGGACGGCGACGTGAACCCGGAGCACGCGGAGGGGGAGGCCCTGGCCAGGCGGCGCCGACCGCGCCGGCGCTCCGCCCAGCCCGCCATGAACCGCACGATGGACGCCGTGGACGTGGCTGCCGCAGCTGCCGCCGCGCTCGACGGTGCGGTTCTCAACGGCATGCCGCCCTCGCCGGTCGTCGCCGATCTGACGCAGGGTGTGTCCGCGGAGCGGGACCGCGAGCGGACCGGGACGCCCGTGCCGGGGGCCAGGGCAGGCGAGAAGGTTCCTGCGGGTGACCGGGGCGCCGGAAAGGCCGCGTCGTCGCCCTCGGGCGGTGTACCCGACCTGACCAAGGCCGCCCCCGAGCGCTCCCAGCCGCTGCCACCCCGCGCCGAGCAGCTCCAGCTCGCGGGCGACATCAGCTACGCCCTGCCCTCGCTCGACCTGTTGGAGCGCGGGGGTCCCGGCAAGACGCGCAGCGCCGCCAACGACGTGGTCGTCGCCTCACTGACGAATGTCTTCACGGAGTTCAAGGTCGATGCGGCGGTCACCGGGTTCACCCGCGGCCCGACGGTCACGCGGTACGAGGTGGAGCTCGGCCCGGCCGTCAAGGTCGAGCGGATCACCGCCCTGACCAAGAACATCGCGTACGCGGTCGCCAGCCCGGACGTCCGGATCATCTCCCCGATCCCGGGGAAGTCCGCTGTCGGTATCGAGATCCCCAACTCCGACCGGGAGATGGTCAATCTCGGAGACGTCCTGCGCCTCGCGGACGCGGCCGAGGACGACCACCCCATGCTGGTGGCGCTCGGGAAGAACGTCGAGGGCGGCTACGAGATGGCCAACCTGGCGAAGATGCCGCACGTCCTGGTGGCGGGTGCGACCGGCTCCGGTAAGTCCTCCTGCATCAACTGCCTGATCACCTCGGTCATGGTGCGGGCGACCCCGGAGGACGTGCGGATGGTGCTCGTCGACCCCAAGCGGGTCGAGCTCACCGCGTACGAGGGCATCCCGCACCTGATCACGCCGATCATCACCAACCCGAAGAAGGCCGCCGAGGCCCTTCAGTGGGTCGTACGCGAGATGGACCTGCGCTACGACGACCTCGCGGCGTTCGGGTACCGGCACATCGACGACTTCAACCACGCCGTGCGCAGCGGCAAGGCCAAGGCCCCCGAGGGCAGCGAGCGGGAGCTCAGCCCCTACCCGTACCTGCTGGTCATCGTCGACGAGCTCGCGGACCTGATGATGGTCGCGCCGCGCGACGTCGAGGACTCCATCGTGCGCATCACCCAGCTGGCGCGCGCCGCGGGTATCCACCTGGTGCTGGCCACGCAGCGCCCCTCGGTCGACGTCGTGACCGGTCTGATCAAGGCCAATGTGCCGTCCCGGCTGGCCTTCGCGACGTCCTCGCTCGCCGACAGCCGCGTCATCCTCGACCAGCCCGGCGCCGAGAAGCTCATCGGAAAGGGTGACGGGCTGTTCCTGCCGATGGGGGCGAACAAGCCGACCCGTATGCAGGGGGCCTTCGTCACCGAGGACGAGGTCGCGGCGATCGTCCAGCACTGCAAGGATCAGATGGCTCCGGTCTTCCGCGAGGACGTGGTGGTCGGTACCAAGCAGAAGAAGGAGATCGACGAGGACATCGGCGACGACCTCGATCTGCTCTGCCAGGCGGCCGAGCTCGTCGTCTCCACCCAGTTCGGCTCGACATCCATGCTCCAGCGCAAGCTCCGGGTCGGCTTCGCGAAGGCCGGCCGGCTCATGGACCTGATGGAATCGCGCAACATCGTGGGTCCCAGCGAGGGCTCCAAGGCGCGCGACGTCCTGGTGAAACCGGACGAACTCGACGGCGTGTTGGCAGTGATTCGTGGGGAAACCGCTTCGTAAGAGTTTTGCGGGCAACCGTTTCGCCCGGCCGTACGTCAAGTTGAAGGAAGGAGCAGCGGGATGATCAGTTCTGCACTCCGTCCTCTGCCCTGCCCGAGGGGCTGCCCGGCGAACCCGATGGCGTACAAAGTCGTCCCTCCCGGTTGCCCCACCCTTTCGTACCACCCCTAGACTGAACATCCAGCAGGTGGCTCACGCTCGAAAGGCGCCCCCGTGTCCATCGGCAACTCCCCCGAAGACGACCGGCCTTCGATCGGTCACGCGCTCCAGCAGGCTCGTATCGCCGCAGGTCTGACGGTCGAGGAAGTCAGCAGCTCCACCCGGGTGCGCATCCCCATCGTGCACGCGATCGAGACAGACGACTTCTCCCGCTGCGGCGGCGACGTGTACGCACGCGGTCACATCCGCATGCTCGCCCGCGCCGTCCGGCTCGACCCGGATCCGCTGATCGCGCAGTTCGACGCCGAACACGGCGGCCGTCCTGCGCCCACTCCCGCGGCGCCGCTGTTCGAGGCGGAACGGATCCGCTCCGAACCCCGTCGGCCGAACTGGACCGCGGCCATGGTCGCGGCGATCGTCGCCGTGGTCGGCTTCGTCGGCTTCACGCTGTTCAACGGCAACGACGACTCCGGCACGGCCCAGGTCGCCGAAGGCTCGACACCCGACAAGACCACCCCCAAACCCACCGCCACCAAGCCGGCCGATCCCAAGCCCGTGCCCTCCGAAAGCGCCATCGCCGCCGCCCCGCGCAACAAGGTGACGGTGAAGCTGAGCGCCACCGAGGGCAAGAGCTGGGTCTCCGCCAAGGACCACAACGGGCGGCTGCTCTTCGACGGGCTGCTGCTCCAGGGCGACTCCAAGACCTTCCAGGACAAGGAGCGGGTCGACCTCGTCCTCGGTGACGCCGGAGCGATCGAGCTCTTCGTCAACGGCAAGAGGGTCGACGACCGGTTCGAGCCGGGACAGGTCGAACGGCTCTCGTACACGAAGGGCGACCCCGAGGTCGGCTGACCTCGCGTCCCACACATCTCGTTCGGTGAGCGTCCGGCGGCCCTGCCGGGTGCTCACCGTTCTTGTTTTCCTTCCGCGTCACCGGCTGTTCGGTCACTCCCTGTAGCAGTGAACCCTGCACGGCAGGACGTGGTCCGGGACAAAGTAGTCTTGAGCCCATGCCCGAACGCCGTACCGTCGCCCTTGTCACTCTTGGCTGCGCCCGTAACGAGGTGGACTCGGAGGAGCTCGCAGGCCGCTTGGCAGCGGACGGCTGGGAGCTCGTCGAGAACGCCTCCGACGCTGATGTCGCCGTCGTCAACACCTGTGGATTCGTCGAGGCCGCCAAGAAGGACTCCGTCGATGCCCTGCTCGAAGCCAATGATCTGAAGGATCACGGCAGAACCCAGGCCGTGGTGGCCGTCGGCTGCATGGCCGAGCGCTACGGCAAGGATCTTGCCGAGGCGCTGCCGGAAGCGGACGGAGTCCTCGGCTTCGACGACTACGCCGACATCTCCGACCGCCTGCAGACCATTCTCAACGGCGGCATCCATGCCTCCCACACCCCGCGGGACCGGCGCAAGCTGCTCCCGATCAGCCCCGCAGAGCGGCAGGACGCCGCCGTCGCGCTGCCCGGGCACGCCCAGGAGGTCACGCCGGCTCCCGCGGACCTGCCGGAGGGTCTCGCACCCGTCTCCGGTCCGCGGGCACCGCTGCGTCGCAGGCTGGGGACCAGCCCGGTCGCGTCGGTGAAGCTCGCCTCCGGCTGCGACCGCCGCTGCTCCTTCTGCGCCATTCCCTCCTTCCGCGGCTCCTTCATCTCCCGGCGCCCCTCGGACGTCCTGGGGGAGACACGCTGGCTCGCCGAGCAGGGCGTCAAGGAGGTCATGCTGGTCTCCGAGAACAACACCTCGTACGGCAAGGACCTCGGCGACATCAGGCTCCTGGAGACTCTGCTGCCGGAGCTCGCCGACGTCGAGGGAATCGAGCGGATCCGCGTCAGCTATCTGCAGCCCGCCGAGATGCGCCCCGGGCTGATCGACGTGCTCACCTCCACGCCGAAGGTCGCCCCCTACTTCGACCTCTCCTTCCAGCACTCGGCCCCCGGAGTGCTGCGAGCGATGCGGCGCTTCGGCGACACGGACCGTTTCCTGGAGCTCCTGGACACCATTCGTGGCAAGTCGCCGCAGGCCGGTGCCCGGTCGAACTTCATCGTCGGCTTCCCCGGTGAGACCGAGGCCGACCTCGTCGAGCTGGAACGCTTCCTCACCGGGGCGCGCCTGGACGCCATCGGGGTCTTCGGGTACTCCGACGAGGAGGGCACCGAAGCCGTCGGCTACGAGAACAAGCTGGACGCCGACGTCATCGCCGAGCGGCTCGCCCACATCTCGCAGCTGGCCGAGGAGCTGACCACGCAGCGTGCCGAGGAGCGGGTCGGCGAGACCCTTCAGGTCCTCGTCGAGTCCGTGGAGTCCGACGAGGACGGCCCCGTAGCGGTGGGCCGTGCCGCGCACCAGGCACCCGAAACTGACGGACAGGTCATCTTCACCGCACGCGAGGGTCTCGTGCCGGGCCGTATGGTCGAGGCAAAGGCAGTGGGCTCCGAGGGAGTGGACCTCGTGGCCGAACACCACGAGCTTGCGGAGGCAGCCAGATGACGGGAGTCCCGGCATCCGCGGCAGGCGGCTCCGGCGCGACGCCGGTACCCCGCGGCGGCAAGCTGGGCACGGCGGCCGTCAACCAGGCCGGTCTGTGGAACATCGCCAATATCCTGACCATGGTGCGGCTGCTGCTCGTCCCGGGCTTCGTGATGCTGCTCCTGCACGACGGCGGTTACGACCCGGTCTGGCGGTCGTTCGCCTGGGCGGCCTTCGCCGTCGCGATGATCACCGACCTGTTCGACGGTCATCTGGCACGCGCGTACAACCTCGTGACGGACTTCGGGAAGATCGCCGACCCGATCGCCGACAAGGCGATCATGGGTGCGGCGCTGATCTGTCTGTCCTCGCTCGGGGATCTGCCCTGGTGGATCACCGGCGTGATCCTCTTCCGGGAACTCGGCATCACCCTCATGCGGTTCTGGGTGATCCGCCACGCGGTGATTCCGGCCAGCCGCGGCGGGAAGATGAAGACGCTGGCACAGGGCACGGCTGTCGGGATGTACGTCCTGGTGCTGACGGGACCGCTGGCAACTCTGCGCTTTTGGGTGATGATGGCCGCCGTCGTGATGACGGTCGTCACCGGCCTCGACTATGTGCGCCAGGCCGTTGTACTGAGGCGCCAGGGGTTGGCGGCGGAGCGGTCCGCAGCCCTGGAGGCGGTTGCGGCGGCAGCGGATTCGGGCACGGGTCCGGGCGCTGCGAGCAGGGATGCGGGCGGAGGAGCCGTGGAGCCCGTGGTCGGGAACCGGGGTGCGGCGGAGGCCGAGCGGTGACTACCGTGCCGGCCCGCGTGCTGAAGCGGCTCGTGGAGCGAGGCGAGACGCTCGCAGTCGCCGAGTCCCTCACCGGCGGCCTGGTCGCGGCAGAGCTCACCTCCGTACCTGGCGCCTCCCAGTCCTTCCGGGGGTCCGTCACGGCGTATGCCACGTCCCTGAAGCGGGATGTGCTGGGCGTCGACGGAGTGCTTCTGGCCGATCGCGGCGCGGTGGACCCCGATGTCGCGCTCGCGATGGCAGCAGGCGTACGGCTGACCCTGGGCGCAGACTGGGGAGTGTCGACCACCGGGGTCGCGGGTCCCGAGCCACAGGACGGGAAGCCCGTCGGAACGGTCTACGTGGCGGTTTCCGGGCCGGGTGGCATACGGAAAGTAGCCGAGCTGAGGTTGAACGGTGAGCGGGCGGACATCCGTAGAGAGAGTGTACGGAGCCTGCTCGAGTTGCTCTCCGGCGAACTCGGTGAGGATGCGAGGGCACAGGATACGGAACAGAACGGGGGGAATTGATGTTTGCAGCCCTGAGTGAACACGACATCGCTCCCCGCACGGCCGCAGCGCGAGGCGGTACGGTGGGGCGTGAAGGATGCGGCTACGCGGTCCGAGGAGGGAGCCACCGATGATTCTGCTCCGTCGCCTGCTTGGTGACGTGCTGCGTCGGCAGCGCCAGCGCCAAGGCCGTACTCTGCGCGAAGTCTCCTCGTCCGCCCGAGTCTCGCTCGGTTATCTCTCCGAGGTGGAGCGGGGGCAGAAGGAGGCATCCTCCGAACTGCTCTCCGCCATTTGCGACGCGCTTGACGTACGGATGTCCGAGCTCATGCGTGAAGTGAGCGATGAACTGTCCCTGGCAGAGCTGGCCGAGTCGGCAGCGGCCAGCGACCCGGTGCCTGTGCCGGTACGCCCAATGCTCAATTCCGTCTCCGTGTCGTCGGTCGCAGGCGTGCCGACGGGACGAGTGACAATCAAGGCGCCCGCGGAAGCGGTGGATGTCGTCGCCGCTTGACCTGTGTGGTTCGTTGAGAACCGAAAGCCCCGGTCGACCCTCATGGGTCGACCGGGGCTTTCGGTGTGTGCGGGACCGTTCGCCGGGCAGGCGCGGAGTGAGGCGGTTCTCCGCAGCAGTGCGCAGCAGCCGCCCGCTGACTGTTTTGTGAGATATGTGCCATCGTGGACGAGTGGTACACCGAACAGCGATCTGATCGGAGAAGTGCATGTCTGTCGTGAAGAGTCCTTTGTCCGAGAGCGACCGCAAGGTCGTGGGGGACGCGCTGCAAGGCGCCCTGGTCGATCTGATCGACCTCTCCCTGGCGGCGAAGCAGGTCCACTGGAATGTGGTCGGGCCGCGCTTCCGGTCCGTGCACCTTCAGCTCGACGAGGTCGTGGACACGGCACGGCAGCATTCGGACACGGTCGCGGAAAGGGCTTCAGCGGTCGGCGTCAATCCTGACGGTCGGGCCCGGACTCTGGCCAAGACCACGGCCATCGATTCCGTGCCGGAGGGCTGGATCAAGGACGTGGACGCGGTACGTGCCCTCGTGGACGCCCTCCGTGTGGTGATCGACCGCATGCGGGAACGGATCGACGTGACCGGTGAACCGGATCCCATCAGCCAGGACATCCTGATCACGCTGACGGCAGACCTGGAGAAGCACGCCTGGATGTTCCAGGCCGAGAGCGCCTGACCTGCGACCAGCGGTACACGAGTGAGGAGTCGACGTGCGCGACAAGAACGCGATGGACAAGCTCAAGGGCAAGGCCAAGGAAACGACCGGCAAGTTGACCGGTGACCGCCGCAAGGAGACCGAGGGCAAGACCGACCAGGCGAAGGCCAAGGCCGAGGGGGGCATGGGTGAGGCCCGTGACCGCGCCGAGGGTGTCAAGGACTCGCTGACCGACGACGACGGGCGATAGGCCCCGTCAGGGCGATCTGTGGGTCGTGTCCGCCCCCGCTGACTGATGTCGCGGGGGCGAACGCATGCCAGGACGCATGCCGGTATGCATGCCGGTGCGTGGGATGCAGGCGGGGTCGTATCGGGGGAAACTGCGGGAGGGCCGCGGTTCACCCTCTCTCCCAGCTCCCAGCGGCCCGCGGGAGCGCGCGTCATCGTCTCGTTCGCGCCGCGCACGCCGGTAGTGCACCGGTGCGCCCTCCCTCAGCAGATCGTGCCGTACTAGCGTCCAGCGTCGGCCGGAGGAGGCAGCCATGGTGCGGCGGTGGGCGCTGGTGCTTGTCCTCGGCGGAGTGTGGTGGTGGGCCGTGCTCCGCCTGATACTGGAGCCGGAACAAGCCGGACTGGTCGAGGGCGCGGTGGCAGCCGGCGGCTGGGGACTGAGCCTGCTGCCCGTTCACGTGACGGCGACCGCACGGCCCGGGCGGGCGTCGGAGCGGGCTGCGCAGGGCCGTGGTGACCGGTGAGCTCGGGGCGGAGCGGCCGGCCCCGCTGTGGGCCGTCGCCTAACGCGTGGGCCCCGACTGGCAGCGCGGACACCAGTACGTGGGCCGGTTGTCCTGGTCCGCTCTCCGGATCGGCGTGCGGCACCTCAGACAGGGGCGGTGGGCCCGGCCGTAGACGAAGAGCCGCTCCCGCGTGGGGGCCCGGCCGAGGGCGGCGACCGGGCCGGTCGTCGTCCGTGTGGGGCGGTCACGGTTGGCATCGAGGAGCTGCTTGGCGGTCGTCACCAGTCGGCTGACCGTGGGTAGGGGCAGCTCTCCCACGGGCAGCCAGGGCGTGACGCGGGCCAGGAAGCAGAGCTCGCACTTGTAGACATTGCCGATGCCGGCCAGGTTGCGCTGGTCCAGGAGTGCTTCCCCGAGGGGGCGTACGGGGTCGGCGAGCAGATTACGCAGAGCCGTGTGCGGTTCCCAGTCGGGCCCCAGCAGATCAGGGCCGAGATGGCCGACGGCCTGCCCCTCGTCCCGGGTGCGGAGCAGCTCGAGGACGGGGAGCCGATAGCCGACGGCGGTGAGGTCCGCAGTGGCGAGTACGGCGCGGATCTGGTGGGCGGGCCCGCCGCTCCAGCGCTGTCCCGCGTCGTAGACGCGCCAGGCGCCGTCCATCCGCAGATGGCTGTGAAGGGTGAGACCGTCCTCGATGCGGGTGAGGAGATGCTTGCCCCGCGCGGTGACGTCGAGGACAGCACGGCCGGTCAGGTCTGCGGTGGCGAACCGTGGGACCCGTAGGTCGGAGCGGGTCAGCACATGACCTGCGAGCGCCGCGTCGAGACGCTTGGCGGTCTGCAGGACGGTGTCACCTTCGGGCATGTCTCCATGATGCGCGGCCCGTGGCGTGGACGGGAGCCGGCCGCAGGCAGCCGCCGCCACCGGAGGCCTCAGGCGCGCAGACGCAGCCCCCTCGGCGTGGCGAGGAAACCGGCGGCTTCCAGGGTGCGGCCCAGCGGGGAGGTGAGGGAGGAGGCACCGTTGGTGCGTTCCACCGTCACCGTGCCGAGGGTCCCGGCGCGGGCGGCCGCCGCCAGCGCCTCGGCCGCCGCCAGGAGTGCCGGATCGGCGGGGTCGGTCGGCCAGGCCAGCAGGGTCTTGCCGCCGCGCTCCATGTACAGCGTCAGCTCGCCGTCGACGATGACCACCAGTGCGCCGGCCTTGCGGCCCGGCTTGTGCCCTGCGCCGTCCGGGGAATCGGGCCAGGGCAGGGCGGCGCCGTACGCGTTGGCCGGATCGGCCGCCGCGAGGACGAGCGCGCGGGGGGCCGCGCCGGGGTCCGTACGGTCACGGGCGGTCGACGTCGCCCTGAGCCGGTCCACGGCACCGTCCATCGCGAACTGGGCTGCTCCCAGTCCCTCGACGACATACCCGCGGCGTGCCTGGCCGCTGTCCTCGAAGGCGGCGAGGATGCGGTACGTCGCGGAGAACCCGCCCTCAACGCCTTCCGCCTGCACCGCACCTCGGGTCACCACACCGTGGCGGTCGAGGAGCGTCCGGGCCAGGGCGTGTGCGCGGTGGGTCGGTTCGGGTTCGGCCGGGGGCAACAGGGACCAGCGACCCGAGACGGTTGGCGGGCCCGTGCGGGAGGCCGGGCGCGCGGCGGCGGTCAGCGACCCGTAACGGCCGCGCGGGACACTGCGCTTCGCGCGGTGGGCGGTGGAACCTGCCGTGCGTCCCGAGCCCAGGAGCGAGCGCAGCGGGGCGAGTGTGTCGTTGGTGAGGCGGCCGGACCAGAGCAGGTCCCAGAGCACGTCCGCCAGTTGTGGATCGGTGCAGTCGGGGTGGGTGGTGGCGCGGACCTGATCGGCGATCTGCCGGAAGAACAGGCCGTACCCGCCCAGGAGTGCGGTGAGGACCGACTCGTGCAGCGCGGTCTGCTCCAGCGGCTGGGGCGGTGGCAGGAGCAGAGGTGCACTGTCGGCAGGATAGAGAGAGATCCAGCCGTCCTTCCCTGGCAGTGCGCCCGCGCCGGCCCAGACGACCTCGCCGGTGGTCGTGAGCTCGTCGAGCAGAGCAGGGGTGTATCCCGCGACGCGGCTCGGCAGGATCAGCTTCTCCAGAGCCGATGCGGGGACCGGGGCACCCTGCAACTGCTCGATGGCGCGGGCCAGTCCGTCGATCCCCCGCAGGCTGTTGTCGCCAAGGTGCTGCCACTGGGGGAGGAAGCCGGCCAGGGCGGCGGGTGGCACGGGCTCCAGCTCCTGGCGGAGCGCTGCGAGCGAGCGGCGGCGCAGGCGCCGCAGGACCGTGGCGTCGCACCACTCCTGGCCGATGCCTGCCGGGTGGAACTCGCCCTGGACGATCCGGCCCGACGCGGCAAGCCGCTGCAGCGCGCCGTCCGTGACAGCGCTGCCGAGACCGAAGCGGGCAGCGGCCCGGGTGGTGGTGAACGGGCCATGGGTACGGGCATGGCGGGCCAGGAGGTCACCGAGAGGATCTTTCACCGGCTCGGTGAAGGCCTCGGGAACCCCTACAGGCAACGCGGTCCCCAGAGCGTCGCGCAGCCGGCCCGCATCCTCGATGGCTGCCCAGTGACCGGCTCCGGCGATGCGCACCCGGATAGCGCGCCGGGCCGACGCGAGCTCCGGCGCCCACTCGGACTCGGCACCGCGCTCGGCCAGCTCGGCGTCGGCGAGCGGACCGAGGACGCGCAGGAGATCGGCGACGCCTTCGATGTCCTTGATCCTCCGGTCATCCGTCAGCCACTGCAGCTCCCGCTCCAGTTCGTCGAGGACATCGGCATCGAGCAGCTCGCGCAGCTCCGCCTGGCCGAGCAGCTCCGCCAGGAGATGGGAGTCGAGCGAGAGCGCGGCGGCACGCCGCTCGGCGAGCGGGGAGTCACCCTCGTACAGGAACTGCGCGACGTAACCGAAGAGGAGCGAGCGCGCGAACGGCGAAGGCTCGGTGGTCGTCACCTCGACCAGACGGATACGGCGTGCTTCCAGGTCGCCCATCAGCTCTGTGAGACCCGGGACGTCGAAGACGTCCTGGAGGCACTCACGGACCGCTTCGAGAACGATCGGGAACGAGCCGAACTCGGAGGCCACCTGCAGCAACTGGGACGCTCTCTGGCGCTGCTGCCAGAGCGGAGTGCGCTTTCCGGGGCTGCGACGGGGCAGCAGCAGGGCACGCGCCGCACATTCACGGAACCTGGACGCGAACAGGGCCGACCCGCCCACCTGATCGGTGACGACCTGGCCGATCTCCCCCTTGTCGAAGACCACATCAGTGGCGCCGACGGGAGGCTGCTCGCTGTCGAATCCGGCACCAGGGAAGCCCGGGGCCCGGTCGCCCTGCCCGGGTTCACCACCCGGATCACGCCCGGGATCCGCTTGCACAGGATCGAAATCGAGGAGATCGAGACCCATCAGATCGGCGTCCGGAAGCCGCAGCACGATCCCGTCGTCCGCATGCATGATCTGGGCGTCCATGCCGTATCGCTCAGCGAGCCGGGCGGACAGGGCGAGTGCCCAAGGGGCGTGCACCTGGGCACCGAAGGGCGAATGCACCACGATCCGCCAGTCGCCGAGCTCGTCGCGGAACCTTTCGACGAGAATCGTCCGGTCGTCGGGGACATGACCGCAGGCGCGACGCTGCTCGTCCAGGTACGACAGGACGTTGTCCGCCGCCCAGGTGTCGAGGCCGGCAGCGAGCAGCCGGAGCCGGGCGTCCTCGGGCGACAGCCCGCCGATCTCCCGGAGAAAAGCGCCCAGTGCACGGCCCAGCTCCAGCGGACGCCCCAGCTGATCGCCCTTCCAGAACGGCAGCCGCCCCGGGACGCCCGGGGCGGGCGAGACCAGGACCCGGTCCCTGGTGATGTCCTCGATCCGCCAGGACGTGGTGCCCAGCGTGAAGACGTCGCCGATCCGGGACTCGTACACCATCTCCTCGTCCAGCTCGCCGACCCGTCCGCCGCCCTTCTTCGGGTCCGCTCCGGCGAGGAAGACCCCGAAGAGCCCGCGGTCGGGGATGGTGCCGCCCGAGGTGACGGCGAGCCGCTGGGCACCCGGACGGCCCGTGACCGTACCGGCGATGCGGTCCCAGACGACGCGCGGGCGCAGCTCCGCGAAGGCGTCTGACGGATAGCGGCCGGCGAGCATGTCGAGCACCGCGGTGAACGCGGATTCGGGGAGCGAGGCGAACGGGGCGGCACGCCGGGCGAGGGCCAGCAGATCATCGGCCTGCCAGGTGTCGAGCGCGACCATGGCAACCAGCTGCTGGGCCAGCACGTCCAGAGGGTTGGACGGGATCCGCAGGGCTTCGATGGCTCCCTCGCGCATCCGCTCGGTGACCACGGCTGCCTGCACCAGATCGCCGCGGTACTTGGGGAAGACCACCCCGGTGGACACGGCACCCACCTGGTGCCCGGCGCGGCCCACCCGCTGCAGACCCGAGGCGACGGACGGCGGGGACTCGACCTGGACCACCAGGTCGACCGCACCCATGTCGATACCGAGCTCCAGGCTCGAGGTGGCGACCACCGCGGGCAGCCGGCCCGCCTTGAGGTCCTCCTCGACCTGGGAGCGCTGCTCCTTGGACACCGAGCCGTGGTGCGCACGGGCGAGCAGAGCGGGCGCGCCTTTGGCCGCTCCCGACTCGGCCATGATCTCGGCGGGGGAGTGGGCCTCGGGCATGGCTTCGCCTGTCGCCCGCTCGTAAGCGATCTCGTTGAGCCGGTTGCACAGGCGCTCGGCGAGCCGTCGCGAGTTGGCGAAGACGATGGTGGAACGGTGGGACTGGACGAGATCGGCGATCCGCTCCTCGACATGCGGCCAGATCGACGGCTTCTCCGGCTGGTCCGCCCCGCCGTCCGTGGCGGGGGAGCCGCCCAGTTCACCGAGATCCTCGACAGGAACCACGACCGACAGGTCGAACTCCTTGGTGGACGGAGGCTGGACGATCTCCACCTTCCGCTGCGGCGACAGGAAGCGCGCCACCTCGCCGACCGGACGCACGGTCGCCGACAGTCCGATGCGACGCGCGGGCCGCGGCAGCAGCTCGTCCAGGCGCTCCAACGACACGGCGAGATGGGCACCACGCTTCGTGCCCGCGACGGCATGCACCTCGTCCAGGATCACCGTCTCGACCCCCGCGAGCGCCTCCCGGGCCGACGAGGTGAGCATCAGGAACAACGATTCGGGCGTGGTGATGAGGATGTCCGGTGGCTTGGTCGCCATCGAACGGCGCTCGGCCGGCGGGGTGTCGCCGGAACGGATCCCGACCCGCACGTCCGGCTCGGGAAGCCCCAGACGCACCGACTCCTGGCGGATTCCGGTCAGTGGCGATCGCAGATTGCGCTCCACGTCGACCGCGAGAGCTTTCAGCGGCGATACGTACAGCACACGGCAGCGCTTCTTCGACTCGGCGGGCGGCGGGACCGCGGCCAGCCGGTCCAGCGAGGCGAGAAACGCGGCGAGCGTCTTGCCCGAACCGGTCGGCGCGACGACCAGGACATCCGAACCTTCGCCGATGGCACGCCAGGCACCCTCCTGCGCCGCGGTGGGGGCGTCGAAGGCACCTGCGAACCAGCTGCGGGTCGCGGGTGAGAACGAATCGAGTGCGGAACCGGCCATGTCCCCCATCGTGCACCCCGCCACTGACAACGGCCGGTGAGCGTGCCCGACGCCCACCGTCCGGACCTGCGGGCACTGGCCCGGAGCTGCGAGAATGCGCGTATGGCCGCAGCGGGAGCAGCGAAGGAATGGGCGAGGTACTGGCAGCACGCCGAGCTGCCCGAGCTCGATCTGCTCCGTGCCCGGTATGTCCGCCACACCTTCCCGCGCCACAGCCACGAGGGCTACGTCTTCGGCACGATCACCCGCGGGATCGAGGACGTCGGGCTGCCCGACGGCACCGTGCACGCGGGTCCGGGCACCGTCGTCATGATCAATCCGGAGGTGCCGCACACCGCCCGGGCCGGAGACCCCGAAGGCTGGGTGTACGCCACGCTCTACCCGTCCGCCCAAGTGGTCAACGACATCGCTGCCGATCTGACGAGCCTGCGCGGCACGGTCGGTTTCGCCGAGACCAGCACCGTGGACCCGGAGGCGGCCCGGCTGATCACGGAGGTCCACCGGGCAGCGGAGGAGGGCAACGCGCTTGCGGCCGACAGCCTCCTGCGGGTTCTGGTCGCCCGGCTGCTGGCCTGCCACGGCCGTGCGCTGCCCACCCGTGCGCCCCGCTCCGCAGGCGCCGGTGACGCAGCCCGTGCGCGTGCCGCGCTGGAGGCGCGGATGGACCGGCCACCCACCTTGGAAGCACTCGCCGCCGAGCTCGGCACCAGCCCCTTCGCGCTGCTGCGGGCTTTCAAGAAGCAGTACGGAATGCCCCCGCACACCTGGCTCACCGACGCCCGGGTCCGCCGGGCGCGGCACATGCTGGACGCGGGGACCACGCCTGCCGATGCCGCCGCGGCTGTCGGCTTCACCGACCAGCCCCACCTCAACCGCCACTTCACCCGGATCGTGGGGGTGCCCCCGGGCGCGTACCGGCGCGAGCGTGCAAGAACGTACAAGACCGGCACGCATCTCGCCACGTAACGTTCCGGGCGTGGCAGAACAGACAGCACCTCCCGAAAGTACCGGCGCTCCAGGCTTCATAACCGGCGGCCCGCCCGCCGGCGAGGAGAAGACGGACGCGGCCGTCGTCCGCGACGCGCTCGGCGTCGGCATAGCCGTGGGGCTTTCCGGCTTCGCTTTCGGGGTCACCTCGGCAGGCTCGGGGCTGACCCTGCTCCAGACCTGCGTACTCAGCCTCCTCGTCTTCACCGGCGCCTCGCAGTTCGCCCTCGTGGGCGCGCTCGCGGCCGGCGGCAATCCCTACACCGCCGCGGCCGGAGCGTTCTTCCTCGGCGTACGCAACGCCTTCTACGGGCTGCGGCTGTCGCAGCTGCTCGCCCTGCCGCGCGCCGTACGGCCCTTCGCCGCCCACTGGGTCATCGACGAGACGACCGCGGTCACGCTGCCGCAGCCCACCCGCCGGGCCGCACGCATCGGCTTCACGGTCACCGGACTCACCCTCTACGTGCTGTGGAACTTGACCACGCTGGTGGGTGCACTCGGGGCGGAGGCGCTCGGCGACACCGACACCTGGGGTCTGGACGCGGCGAGTCCCGCCGTGTTCCTTGCCCTGCTCGCGCCGATGCTGAAGAGCACCACAGAGCGCGTCACGGCCGCCGTCGCGGTCCTGCTGGCACTCGGACTGCTGCCGGTACTGCCCGCCGGCGTGCCCGTACTGCTGTCCGCGCTGGCAGCCCCCGTCGTCCTCTTCCTGATGGGACGTGGAAAGACCGGAAAGGCCGAAGCCGCCGCAGGCGGTACGGAAGAGACCCAGGAGCGCCGATGAACGTCTGGATCGCCATCGGACTCACCGTGGCCGGCTGCTATCTCGCCAAGCTCGTGGGGCTGCTGGTTCCCGCCGGAGTGCTGGAACGACCGCTCGTCCAGCGACTGGCCGCGCTGTTGCCGGTGGCGCTGCTGGCGGCCCTCACCGCTCAGCAGACCTTCGGCGACGGACAGCAGCTGGTGCTGGACGCCAGAGCAGCCGGGCTCGCCGCAGCGGCCCTCGCACTCGTTCTGCGAGCCCCCTTCCTGATCGTCGTCGGCGCCGCTGTCGTGGTCACCGCTGGGGTACGCGCCCTGGGATAGGCGCCGACAGCGTTCAGCGGAGGCTGCGCCCGTGCGCCCGCAGGGTCTGCAGGGCCTTGAGTGTCACGATCGGGCGCCCCTCCAGAGCCGTGCCCGGTGCCCACTGCCGCCAGGTGACCGGCCAGCCGCCGTCCTCCTCCTGCCCGGCCGCCAGATGATCGAGCGAACGGTCCAGCTCGGCGTCGCTGAACCAGCGGCGTGCGAGCGACCCGGGCGCACGCACATAGTCGTACGGGAAGTGGTGCTCATCCGGCGCGTATCCGGGCGCCACCGGGTAGTCCGCGCACCGCTGCGGATCCAGTACCACCAGCCGCTGCTCACGCACCAGCCGCCCCAGACGGTCGGCGGCGGCTTCGGCGCGCGCCCGGTCCGGGACACCGTCCAGGAAGGCGACGGCCGCCTCGATCTCGTACGGGTGGGACTGCTCCAGCGCGTCCACGGCGGACCAGCAGAAATCCGTGGCCCGGAAGAGCCAGGCGTGCCACACCTGATTACGGTGCAGCAGACCGACGACGGGACCCGTGGCCAGCAGCTCGGCGGGCGGATCGTCGACGACCGGGATGAAGGGAGCGGCGGGATAGCCGCGCTGCGAGGGGTGGAGTGCGGGCAACGCGCCCTCTTTGGTCGATACATCGGTCAGATAGCGACAGATCCGTTCCACGCGCAGACCGCTGCAACGACCGATCGAATCGAGAACACTCAGCGCGTGAGCGGTGTGCAGCGGCTGGCTCACGGGCCCGCGAAGATCGGGTTCGAGCGCGTGCCCGTAGCCGCCGTCCTCGTTCAGATAGGCGGCGAGCGCGGTCTCGACCACATCCGCACTCCCGTCCAGGAAGTGATGGGCGAACCGCCGCTGCTCGAGGACACGTGCGGTGAGCCAGATGAACTGCTCGGCGCGGGCGAGGGAATTTGCTCCGGTTCCAGCCATGGACCGACCGTAGAGGGGAAAGCGCCGCCGGTAGGGCGTACCGGCCCGGCTGCACTCTCAGGAGCGGGATACTGAAGGCATGCGGTTGACGATTTTCTGGGAGCGGATGGCGGACCACTTCGGTGCCGGGTATGCGGAGTCCTTCGCGCGCGACCATGTGATGGCCGAGCTCGGCGGACGTACGGTGCACGAAGCACTGGCCGCGGGCTGGGAGACCAAGGACGTCTGGCGCGGGGTCTGCTCGGCTGTCGGCATCCCCGCCGACAAGCGCTGACCGGCAGGGCGGGCGGTCGGCTGTCACCAACGTGAGCGAGACTTGTCCCGTGGCACCGACAGACGAGACCGCCGAGATCCAGCCGCCCGACTCACCGCCCGTCCCGCCGGCCGCGCCACCGACTCCCCCGCCCGGCAGCGGTCCGCGCGGCATGCCTGCCTGGCTGCCGCGCGCGATGATTCTGGCCCTGGCGCTCTACGGGTGCTTCCAGCTCGGCAGCTGGGCGTTCGACCAGCTCATCGGGTTGCTGACCAACGTACTCATCGCCTTCTTCCTGGCGCTCGCCATCGAGCCGGCGGTCGGCCGCATGGCGACGCGCGGGATGCGCCGCGGACTTGCCACTTTCCTGGTCTTTCTCGGGGTACTGGTCGCCGGAGTCGGCTTTGTCGTACTGCTCGGCTCCATGCTCGCGGGCCAGATCGTCGACATGGTCGAGGACTTCCCCCAGTACCTCGACTCGGTGATCAACTGGGTCAACCAGACCTTCCACACCGAGCTCTCCCGGGTCGGGGTGCAGGACAGCCTGCTCCACTCGGACTGGCTCCAGAAGTACGTCCAGAACAGCGCGACCGGAGTGCTCGATGTCTCCACAACCGTGCTCGGCGGGCTGTTCCGGCTGCTGACGATCTTCCTGTTCTCGTTCTACTTCGCGGCCGACGGCCCACGGCTGAGGCGGACGCTGTGTTCGGTACTGCCGCCCGCCCGGCAGGCCGAGGTGCTGCGCGCCTGGGAGATCGCGGTCGACAAGACCGGCGGCTATCTCTACTCGCGCGGCCTGATGGCGCTGATCTCCGGAGTGGCGCACTACATCCTGCTGGTGATCCTCGGTGTGCCGTACGCGCCGGCGCTCGCAGTCTGGGTCGGTCTGGTCTCGCAGTTCATCCCGACGATCGGTACGTATCTCGCGGGGGCGCTGCCCATGCTGATCGCCTTCACCGTCAATCCCTGGTACGCGTTGTGGGTGCTCGGATTCGTCGTGGTCTACCAGCAGTTCGAGAACTACGTGCTGCAGCCCAAGCTCACCTCGAAGACGGTCGACATCCACCCCGCAGTCGCCTTCGGGTCCGTGGTCGCGGGTACCGCGCTGATGGGAGTGGTCGGTGCGCTGATCGCCATTCCCGCAGTGGCGACGCTCCAGGCATTCCTGGGCGCCTACGTGAAGCGCTACGCCGTGACGGACGACCCGAGGGTGCACGGCGGCCACCGCTGGCGCCGCGGCGAGTCGGTCCTGTCACGGATCCGTCGTGCGATCAGGGGCAGCGGCGAGCGATGACGCGGGGTTGCCGGCTCAGGAGCGACCGGTGACGCGGGGTTGCCGGCTCAGGAGCGACCGGTGACGCGGGGTTGCCGGCTCAGGAGCGACCGATGGCGCGGGCTGTCGGCTCAGCGGTAGCCGGTGACATCGGCGGGCAGTCCGGGATCCTGGACCTCGGTGACATATCTCCAGGCGTCGGGGCGGCTGCCGTCGAGATCGGTGAAGCCATAGATCTGGGCCAGCTGTCCGCTCGACAGCGAGTCCCCGTTCCAGCGAGCCGCCTCGGGGTCCTGGGCGAGCGCGACCACAGCCCGTCCGACGAACGCCGGCGACTCGGAGATGGCGAAGTGGGGCGAGTGGGCGACGGCGTCACGCCAGTTCGCCTCGGTGACCCCGTGGGCCTGGAGCATTGCCTCGGATCTGAGCCAGCCCGGAGTGAGTGACACAGCGGTCGCTCCGTGCGGCTCCACCTCGTGCCCGAGAGCGAAGGCCATCCGGTTCACCGAGGCCTTCGCGAGGTCGTAGAAGAACGACACCCGGTAGTTGGCAGCGTTGTACTCGTCCGTGCCGTCCGTCACCTCGACGACCAGACCACCCGGTGTAGCGATGAGGAGAGGGATTGCGAAGTGGCTGGTGATCGCGTGGGTGTCGACGGCCAGGCGCAGCGTGTGCAGCCCGGTCTCCAGGGACGACTCCCAGACGGACTTGTTCCACTCGATCTCGGCGCCCCAGATGTCGTTCACCAGGACGTGCAGAGCACCCTGCTCGCTCCGAATACGTGCCACCAGAGCGCTGACCTGGGAGGGCACGAGATGATCGACCCGGACGGCGATACCGTGACCGCCTGCCTCGTCGACGAGTGCCGCGGTCTCCTCGATGGTCTCGGGACGGTCCATCTCCGACCGCTCGGAACCACTGGTACGTCCGGTGACATACACGGTCGCTCCAGCCGCTCCCAGCTGAACGGCGATTCCCCGGCCGGCACCTCGTGTACCACCGGCGACAAGAGCGACTTTTCCTGACAGATCGCTCGGAGGCATCTTCATATCGCCGGAACCTAGCATGACGGCTGTCACCTTTTGTTGACTTGACCGGCAGTGACTGTTATAAGTCGCTACCCTCGGTTGTGTCGGCCCGGCGCGGTGTGCTTGACACTGAAATCGAACATCCATTCTCATGGGTTTCCGGCCGGGTTTTCCCGGGCCCGACCGTGGAGTTATCCACAGGCCGGGAGGACGTCGAGGCCCATTGTCAGTGGCAGGGGTTAGCGTCTTTGACGTGAAGCGATCGACTCAAGCAAATCGGGTGGAACCCATGGCAGGAACCGACCGCGAGAAGGCGTTGGACGCCGCACTCGCACAGATTGAACGGCAATTCGGCAAGGGCGCGGTGATGCGCCTCGGTGAGCGGCCGAACGAGCCCATCGAGGTGATCCCCACCGGGTCGACGGCACTCGACGTCGCGCTCGGCGTCGGCGGCCTGCCGCGCGGCCGTGTGGTGGAGGTGTACGGACCGGAGTCCTCCGGTAAGACGACGCTGACGCTGCACGCCGTGGCGAATGCGCAGAAGCTCGGCGGCACGGTGGCCTTCATCGACGCCGAGCACGCCCTCGACCCCGAGTACGCGAAGAAGCTCGGCGTCGACATCGACAACCTCATCCTGTCCCAGCCGGACAACGGTGAGCAGGCTCTCGAGATTGTGGACATGCTGATCCGCTCGGGCGCCCTCGACCTGATCGTCATCGACTCCGTCGCGGCCCTGGTGCCCCGTGCGGAGATCGAGGGCGAGATGGGCGACTCGCACGTGGGTCTGCAGGCCCGTCTGATGAGCCAGGCGCTCCGGAAGATCACCAGTGCGCTCAACCAGTCCAAGACCACAGCGATCTTCATCAACCAGCTCCGCGAGAAGATCGGTGTGATGTTCGGCTCGCCGGAGACCACCACCGGTGGCCGCGCGCTCAAGTTCTACGCCTCGGTGCGCCTCGACATCCGACGGATCGAGACGCTCAAGGACGGCACCGACGCCGTCGGCAACCGCACCCGCGTCAAGGTCGTCAAGAACAAGGTCGCGCCGCCCTTCAAGCAGGCCGAGTTCGACATCCTCTACGGCCACGGGATCAGCCGCGAGGGCGGTCTGATCGACATGGGCGTGGACAACGGCTTCGTCCGCAAGGCCGGCGCCTGGTACACGTACGAGGGCGACCAGCTCGGCCAGGGCAAGGAGAACGCCCGCAACTTCCTCAAGGACAACCCCGATCTCGCCGACGAGATCGAGAAGAAGATCCTGGAGAAGCTCGGCATCGGTGTCCGTCCGGAGGACCCGGCGAAGGAGCCCGCTGCCGATGCGACGGCCACCGATGCCGCCGCGGCCGACGGGACGGCGAAGTCGGTGCCCGCTCCTGCGACCAAGGCCAAGCCCGCCAAGGCTGCGGCGGCCAAGAGCTAGGCCGTGACGCGTCGCACGGAGTGGCAGGGCAGCGCCCCCGGCGCGGGTCCCGGCCCCGAATTCGCCGCAGAGTCCGCAGACGGTCCCCCGGGTTCCGGCCCGGGGACCGGGTTCGGCGAGGGAGCGGGCCGTCGTTCCCGCTCCCGTTCCAGAAGCAGCGGTTCCCCCGCCCCGTCGAGGGCCGGGAAGGGGGAACCGCTCGACCCGGTCGAGCAGGCACGCAACATCTGCCTGAGGCTGCTGACCGGGACCCCGCGCACGCGCAAGCAGCTGGCCGACGCCCTGCGCAAGCGGGAAGTCCCCGACGAGGCGGCTGAGGAAGTGCTGTCGCGCTTCGAGGATGTCGGGCTGATCAACGACGCGCGGTTCGCCGACGCCTGGGTCGAATCCCGGCATCACGGCAGGGGCCTGGCCCGTCGGGCTCTCGTACAGGAGCTGCGCACCAAGGGCGTGGACTCCGCGGTGATCGACGAGGCGGTCGGACAGCTCGATTCGGAGCAGGAGGAGGAGACCGCCAGGGAGCTTGTCGCGCGCAAGCTCCGCTCCACCCGGGGGCTGGACCGGGACAAGCGCCTGCGCCGGCTCGCGGGCATGCTCGCGCGCAAGGGGTACGGGGAAGGGATGGCCCTGCGCGTGGTCCGTCAGGCGATCGAGCAGGAGGGCGAGGACATGGAAGGGCTGGACGAGACCTACTGAGAAGTGGTCGGCGGTAGCGGAGGGGGCTGTCGCCGACCGGTGCCGGACCGGACCGGCATCCCGCAGGCAGGTTCAGAGTCCTACCGGCTCGGCGTGCCGCGTACGGGAGGTTCAGAGTCCGGCAGGCTCAGTGTCCGGCCAGGGATGCCCGGCGGATCGTGGCGTCGAGCAGGGCCAGTGCATCCGAGGCCGTACGGCCGGGATGCCGGTTCCACGGGCCGATCAGTCCGGTCCAGCCCTGTGAGCGCAGTTCGGTGATCAGCCAGGCGCCCGCACGGTCCACAGTGTCCAGAGAGCCGTAGCCGAGCCTGTGTGCGGTCAGCATGGCCCCGCACACGCAGCGGGCACCACGGGCGTTGCGCAGGCGGTACGGCGTGTTCTGCCAGCCCCACTCGGTCAGGATCTGCCGCGCGTAGCCGAGATGGGTGGAAGGGCGGACGTCGGGCTGCCCGATGCGGCGCCACGCATGAAGGCGCTCGGGCAGGACCGCACCCAGCCGCCCGGGGAGCGGGCGCTCGCGGGGCGGTGTGACGGGCACAGTCCGCAGCGACTCGTGGATGAGCCGGTCGACGGGCACGGACAGCAGATCCCGCCAGTCGGCCGGAGTCCGGGACGGTGCTGCGTGTGAAGGCGTGGGTGCCGGAAGGCCGGGCTCGAGGGCGGTGCGCTCCCAGCCCGTGACGATCTGCTGCCAGGCCTGCGTGTCATGGAGCAGCAAGGCGTGGGCGTCGAGCTGGTCAGGGGTGAGGCCTGCGGTTTCCATCGGCGCGACATCTCCGTACATTTCGATCCTCAGTGATGAGGCGAATGTCCGTCGCGCGAGGCGAATGCTCCACCGGGGAGCAGCGTTCGGGTGGGTCGGGGCATCATTCGGTCCTGCGAGCAGCCGCGTGGCCTGCCTCCGCGTCACCCGGACTGCGGCCGGTACCGGGGGCTCCGAGCGGAGCCCCCGGTACCCGTACAGGTACAGCTGCCAAGCCGGGAGCCGTCGGTCAGAGAGTGACCGGGAGGCCGGCGGTGCGCCACGCCTGGAAGCCGCCGACCAGGTCGGTGGCCCGGTGCAGTCCCAACTGCCGCAGGGAATCGACCGCGAGACTCGACGCGTATCCCTCGTTGCAGATCACCACGACCCGCAGATCGTGGCTCACGGCCTCCGGAGCGCGGTGGCTTCCCTGCGGATCGAGCCGCCACTCCAGCTCATTGCGCTCGACGACCAGTGCCCCCGGGATCAGGCCGTCCGCCTCGCGCAGCGCCGCGTACCGGATGTCGACCAGCAGCGCCCCGTCCGCCGCTGCTGCGGCGGCGTCCTCGGGGCCGATCCGCTCGTAGCCGGCCCGGACCCGGTCCAGCAGCTCGTCGATCCCCACCGGCTCCGCCCGCTGCTCGTGTGCGCTGCTCACTGCCAGTCCTCCGGGCGTTCGGTCTGCTCCAGGCGGAGCACCGCACCCGTCCGGCTGAACCGGCGGATCTGCGGCAGCGGCGGGTAGTAGGCGTGCACCGATACGGCGTGTTCGTGGTCGGACTCGTTGAGCACCTCGTGCACATGGTGCCGGCCGAACGCCCTGCCCCGGCCCTTCGCAAGCTGCCGGGTCCGGTCGATCCCTTCGGTCAGCTCAAGGGTCTTCCAGCCATCGGCGGGCAGCCGGGCGGCCAGCGAGTGCTCAGTGAGGACGCCTGCGGCCAGGGTGAACGCGCCGATCGACTCGGCGTGGTCGTGCCAGCCGGTGCCGGTACCCGGCGGCCAGCCGATCAGCCAGGCCTCGCTGCCATCCGGGCCGTCGAGCCGGAGCCAGGTGCGGCCCTCGGGATCGAGCGGGAGCGAAGCGATGAGCGCGGCGTCGTCCGCGGTACGGCGGACGAAGTCGAGGAGCTCCGTGGCCGTCGGCCCGGGGGCGCTGGTACCGACGGCGGACGCGGGCGTGGGTACGGAGGGGGAAGGTGCAGACACAGTGACCGTCCTGAGAGTTCGCTTGGAGGCACGCGTCCGTACGGAAAGCAGCACGGCGCGGCATGACGAGGCGATTCAGCAGGACGGGCGACACACGCAGCCCGCGTAGCGGACGAGGTCCATGTGGACCCTCCGCCACAGGCGCACATCGGTGTCGGTCATGATCTGGAGTACACCATGTGCGCGGGGGACGGTCAATTGACGTCCGCGGTCCGGTCGGAGTCCGCGGTCGCGGGAGCCGCGTCCCCGTCAGTGCTGTCCACGGCACCGCCGCGCGCCGCGTCGGCCGCGGCGTAGAGCTCCGCGGACCGAACCCCGCTGAACGCCGCCACGAGGTGCCCGTCCGGCCTGACCAGCAGCACAGTGTGCGCCGTCGCACCCGGATAGCTCTCGGTCACCAAAAGTTCGGCCTTCACGGGCAGCGCGTCCACCGCCTCGACGAGCCGGGGCATGACACCGGCGGTCAGCCAATGCCGGCGGTCCCACACCCCTGTGCCTGGTGCGACCAGGATCACCAGCAGATGCCCCTGCCCCAGCCGGTCGCGCAGCCGCACCGTCTTCCCGTCGGGCGCCGTCACCCGCGCATCGGCGACCGGCGCACCCGGGGGCGTACCCACGTGAGTGTGCGCCCCGGCGCGTTGAGGTGAAAGAGGGGACTGGGTGTACGAAGGGGGCGCACCCAGGGGGCCGCATCCCAGATGGCCATCGGCCAGCAGGGTGTCGTGCCCGCGTCCACTGCCCGGCACCAGCGTCCGCAGGCCCGGCCCGCCACGCAGTATGGGCAGCGACTGATCGGCGGCGCGCAACCGGGAGGCGACGGCAGCCCTTCGCTCCGCCTGGTAGCTGTCGAGCAGCAGCTCGGAGGCACCGTGGTGCCAGGCCTGCGCAAGCTTCCAGGCCAGGTTCTCGGCATCCCGCAGTCCCTCGTCCAGCCCCTGGGTGCCCAGAGCCCCCAGCAGATGGGCGGCGTCGCCGGCCAGGAAGGCCCGCTTCGACCGCCAGCGCAGGGCGAGGCGGTGGTGCAGCGTGTACACGCCGGTGTCCAACAGCTCATATGCCGGGGTTTCGCCGCACCAGCCCGCCAGGGTGTCGCGGATCCGGGTGACCAGAGCATCAGGGGTGACGAGCTCACCGCGAGGCGGAAGGAGCCAGTCCAGCCGCCAGACGCCGTGGGGCAGGGGCCGCGCGGTGACCTCCGCACCCCCGGTACGCCACGGCGGCGCCCGGTGCAGCACGGCCTCGTCGGGCCACGGCAGTTCGGCGCGGAGCGCGGCCACGGCATGCCGTTCCACCGCCGTACGGCCGGGAAACCTGATCTCCAGGAGTTTGCGCACGGTGGACCTGGCGCCGTCGCAGCCGACCAGATAGCTTCCGCGCCACCACGTCGAGCCGGGCTCCCTGGTGTGCACGGTGACACCGTGCGGGTCCTGCTCCAGAGTGTCGATCCTGCTGAACGGGACCATGCTGATCAGGTGCTGCGTCGAGGCTGCGGCCCGCAGGCCCCGGGTGAGGGCATGCTGGGGAAGATGAACGGGGGAGGGCAGCGGAACAGGACCTTCCGCGTTGCCGAGCGGAACCGCGCGTACCAGCTGCTTGCGCCGCACCGACCGCCATCCCGCCCAGCGCAGCCCCTCGTCGCGGAGGCTCTCGCACCCGAGCCGCTCGACCAGGTCCGCGGTGTCCTCGCGCAGAACCACGGTGCGGGCGGGGCGCGGTTCGTCCTTGCCCGGCCCCTCGTCGAGTACGACGGAGGGGACGCCCTGAGCTGCGAGGGCGAGCGACAGTGCCAGGCCGACCGGCCCGGCACCGACCACGATCACCGGGTCCACGGTGTGAACCCTCCGGCGCTGGCGGTCGACGGCGTACGGGAGGAAGGCGTTGCGGCGGCGGAGGCTGGGGGCGCGATCACAGAACGTATGCAACCTACTGCCGGTGCTTGCGTCAAGTGACAACGGAACGTGGCGGGGGGCGCGGCATCTGCGCCGGCGCCCCCCAGTGATTTCTGACCGACGATCCGTCAGACCTTGCGTGTGCCGTCCGACTTGACCGGCGGTGCCTCGATGGTCGCCAGACCGCCGTCCGGCGCGGCGCCGACCACTGCGCCAGTGCTCTTCTTCGCGCGGCGCAGCCTGCCTTCGAGCCAGCTCGCGAACGAGGTGAGTGCGAAGTTCACCACGATGTAGATCAGCGCGACGATGGTGAAGCACGCGATGGTGTTCGCACCGTAGTTCGCGCTCATCGGACGGACCGATGCGAGCAGCTCGGGGAAGGTGAGCACCGCACCGCCGAGTGCGGTGTCCTTCACGATGACGACGATCTGGCTGACGATCGCAGGCAGCATGGCGGTGACCGACTGCGGCAGCAGCACGTACCGCATGGTCTGGCCCTTGCGCATGCCGATCGCCTTGGCGGCATCCGTCTGCCCCTGCGGGAGGGACAGGATCCCCGCCCGCACGATTTCCGCGAGGACCGATGCGTTGTACAGCACGAGACCCGTGACGACGGCGTACAGCGGACGCACGTCACTGCTGATGGTCGTGAACTCCGAGTACGCGGCGTTCGCGGCGATCATCAGGATCAGCACCGGGATGGCGCGGAAGAACTCCACGACGATGCCGGACGGCATCCGCATCCAACGGTGGTCGGAGAGCCGGCCGATACCGAACAGCGCTCCGAGCGGCAGAGCGATCAGCAGGGCGAAGAACGCGGCCTTGAGCGTGTTCTGGAGCCCGGGCCAGAGGTACGTCTGCCACGGCAGGGAACTCGTGAAGAACGGCTCCCACTTCACCCAGTCCAGCTGGTGCTTCGAGTTCAGACCGTCGTAGACCCACCACAGCACGCCGGCGAAGGCGATCAGGAAGAGGACGGAGTACAGGACGTTGCGCCGCTTGGCGCGGGGCCCCTGTGCGTCGAAGAGGACGGATGTCATCGCTTCACCGCCACCTTCTTGCTCACCCAGCCGAGGACAAGCCCGGTCGGGAGGGTGAGGCAGATGAATCCGAACGCGAAGACGGCAGAGATCAGAATCAGTTGAGCCTCTGCTTCGATGATGGTCTTCATGAGCGACGCGGCCTCGACGACACCGATCGCCGCGGCGACGGTGGTGTTCTTGGTCAATGCGATCAGCACATTGGCCAGCGGATTGACGACCGAGCGGAACGCCTGCGGGAGGATGATCAGCCGCAGCACCTGGGTGAAGCTCAGCCCGAGTGCGCGGGCGGCCTCGGCCTGGCCCGCGGGCACCGTGTTGATACCCGAGCGCAGCGCCTCGCAGACGAAGGCGGCGGTGTAGAGGGAGAGCGCGAGTACCGCGAGCCGGAAGTTGATGACCTTGAAGTCGTCGGACCCGAAGGTGATCCTGAGCGTCTGGAAGAGGCCCAGCGACGCGAAGACGATGATCACGGTCAGCGGGATGTTGCGGACAATGTTCACGTAGGCGGTTCCGAAACCGCGCATCAGGGGGACCGGGCCGACCCGCATGCCGGCCAGCAGCGTTCCCCATATGAGGGCACCGAGGGCGGAGTAGACGGTGAGTTTCACCGTCACCCAGAAGGCCCCCAGTAGGTCGTAGGGCTCAAGAAAGTCGAACACGATCTCCCGTGCTTCCGCGTGTGGGGAGGGCTCGGTGCGCCGCCTCGACGGCGGCGCACCTCATCGGCCCAGCTTCGGACCGCCCGCAATGGGGGTCTTACTTGACGATGTTGCCGATCTCCGGCGCCTTCTCGTTCTTGTAGTTGGCCGGGCCGAAGTTGGCCTCGACCGCCTTGTCCCACGAACCGTCCGAGACCATCTTGGTGAGCGCGGCGTCGATCTTCTTCTTGAGGTCGGCGTCGCCCTTCTTCAGGCCGATGCCGTAGTTCTCGTTGCTCATCTTGAAGCCGGCCAGCTTGAACTTGCCCTGGAACTGGGCCTGCGCGGCGAAGCCGGCCAGGATGGAGTCATCGGTCGTCAGCGCGTCGACGGCCTCGTTCTCCAGGCCGGTCAGGCACTCGGAGTAGCCGCCGTACTCCTGCAGCTGCGCCTTCGGGGCGAGCTTCTCCTTGACGTTCGCCGCAGAGGTCGAACCGGTGACGGAGCAGAGGTTCTTCGAGTTCAGGTCCGCCGGGGACTTGATCGAGACGTCATCGGCGCGGACCAGGATGTCCTGGTGCGCCAGCAGGTAGGGGCCGGCGAAGTCGACCTTCTGCAGGCGCTCGTCGTTGATCGAGTAGGAGGCGGCGATGAACTTCACGTCGCCTCGCTCGATCGCGGTCTCGCGGTCGGCGCTCTTCGTCTCCTTGAAGACGATGTTCTTGGCGTCGAAGCCGAGCTCCTTGGCGACGTACGTGGCGACATCGACATCGAAACCGGTGTACTTGCCCTCGGGCGTCTTCAGACCGATGCCGGGCTGGTCGATCTTGATACCGATCGTGATCTTCTTGCCGCCGCCGGAGCCCGCGGCGTCGCCCTTGTCTTCGGAACCACAGGCGGTGGCGGTGAGGGCGAGCGCGAGCACGGCGGCCGAGGCGGCGGTGATCTTACGAAGCTGCATGGTGAAATTCCCTGGGTTGACGCGATGTGAGTGTTCAGCTGGTCCGGAGAACAGTCGTACGGGATCAGTGGTGAAGGATCTTCGACAGGAAGTCCTTGGCCCGGTCGCTGCGCGGGTTGCTGAAGAACTGGTCGGGCACTGCCTCTTCGACGATCTTTCCGTCCGCCATGAAGACGACCCGGTTGGCCGCCGACCTGGCGAAGCCCATCTCGTGGGTGACGACGACCATGGTCATTCCGTCCCGGGCGAGCTGCTGCATGACCTCCAGCACCTCATTGATCATCTCCGGGTCGAGCGCGGACGTCGGCTCGTCGAACAGCATGACCTTGGGGTCCATCGCCAACGCACGAGCGATGGCGACGCGTTGCTGCTGACCGCCGGAGAGCTGCGAAGGGTACTTGTCGGCCTGCGTGGCCACGCCCACCCGGTCGAGCAGCGAACGTGCCTTGTCCTCTGCGACCGCTTTGTCCATCCTGCGGACCTTGAGCTGGCCCAGCATCACGTTCTCGAGCACCGTCTTGTGCGCGAAGAGATTGAACGACTGGAAGACCATGCCGACGTCGGCGCGCAGCTTGGCCAGCTCCTTGCCCTCCTGGGGCAGCGGCTTGCCGTCGATCATGATCGCGCCTGAGTCGATCGTCTCCAAGCGGTTGATCGTGCGGCACAGCGTGGACTTCCCGGACCCGGAGGGCCCGATGACGACGACGACCTCGCCACGGGCGATGGTCAGGTCGATGTCCTGGAGCACATGCAGCGCGCCGAAGTGCTTGTTGACGTTGCTCAGTACGACAAGGTCGTCTCCCGCAGGTGCGGCATCCTCGGCGGCCTTGGTCACTGAAACTCCGCTCATCGGCTTTTTGCTCCGTCCTCCTCGGTTAGGGAAAGACCCTAATGACGCAGTGCTACCAGCGTCATTACATCTGAGCGGAAATTGAGGATAACGATCCGGCTGCAACCGGACACTCCGTGTGAACGGGACGCCCTGAAGCGCACGTCGGAGTACCGGGTGGGTAACGGAAACCCGGTGGTAACGGGCTGGGTCTTGACTCGCATACCCGTCATCGGAGTGGATGCCCTGGTACGGGATGACGTGAATCGTCGCTGTACGAGAAGGTCCGCAGGGCGGAACACCTGCACAACATCACACATTGTTTTCAATCGTCCCGAAATGTCGGGAAGCGGAGAGGGGGGCCATGAGACTGCTGCTCGTCGAGGACGACGACCACGTCGCGGCGGCCCTGTCCGCCGTGCTCGCGCGGCACGGATTCCAGGTCGTGCACGCCCGCAACGGCGAGGAAGCCCTGCAGGCGCTGCTGCCTGCGGACAAGGAGCCCTTCGGGGTCGTACTCCTCGACCTCGGGCTGCCCGACCAGGACGGCTACGAGGTGTGCGGGAAGATCCGCAAGCGCTCGGCGATCCCGGTGATCATGGTGACCGCGCGTGCAGACGTACGCTCACGGATCCACGGCCTCAATCTCGGCGCGGACGACTATGTCGTCAAGCCTTACGACACCGGCGAGCTCCTTGCCCGGATCCACGCGGTCGCCCGGCGCGGGTCGTCCGGCGAGGACACCGGGCAAACCCCCCTCGCGGCACTGCGGATCGGCCCCGTGCACATCGAGCTGCCGACCCGCAGGGTCAGCGTCGACGGCAATGAGGTCCAGCTCACGCGCAAGGAGTTCGACCTCCTCGCGCTGCTCGCACAGCGTCCCGGTGTGGTCTTCCGCCGGGAGCAGATCATCAGTGAGGTATGGCGGACCAGCTGGGAGGGGACGGGGCGCACGCTCGAAGTGCATGTCGCGTCACTGCGCTCCAAGCTGCGGCTTCCCGCACTGATCGAGACCGTGCGGGGCGTCGGCTACCGGCTCGTTCCGCCGTCCGCGTAGGGGCGAACGTTTCCGGTGCGTACCCGTCTGCTTCCCCTGCTCATCGTCCTGATGGCCGCCGTGCTGCTCGCGTTGGGCTTTCCGCTGGCCGTGCGGGTGGCCGCCGCCGAACAGCAGCGGGTCGTCATCGACCGGATCGACGACACCGCGCGCTTCGCCGCACTCGCCCAGTTCGTCGGCGAGCCCGTCGGGGGCAACGACGATCGGCAGCGGATCCTCCAGACCGAACTCGAGGCCTACGACTCGGTGTACGGGATCAGAGCGGGCGTCTTCTACCGGGACGACAGGGCCCTCGCGAAGGCCCCTGCCTCCTGGGCCCTGCCCGTCGGGGGGGAGGGGCGTGAGGCGTTCGAGGAGGCCCTGCTCGGCCGCCGTTCCCATGACCCGCCCCAGGTATGGCCGTGGCAGAACGGCCGGGTCGTCGTCGCCTCGCCCGTGGTGCGTGACGGCGACGTGGTCGCTGTCGTGGTGACTGACTCGCCCACCGGCGAGATGCGGTCCCGGACCCTTCGGGGCTGGCTGCTGATCGCTCTCGGCGAGGCCGTGGCGATGCTGGTGGCGGTCGGCGCCGCGTTCCGGCTCACCGGTTGGGTGCTGCTGCCCGTACGGATTCTGGACGCGGCGACCCACGACATCGCCAGCGGCCGGATGAGATCCCGGGTCGTCGCGTCCGGAGGACCGCCGGAGCTCAGGCGCCTGGCACGCTCGTTCAACGAGATGGCCGACAACGTCGAGGACGTGCTGGAGCAGCAGCGCGCCTTCGTCGCCGATGCCTCGCACCAGTTGCGCAACCCCCTGGCCGCTCTGCTGTTGCGGATCGAGCTTCTCGCGCTCGAACTCCCCGAGGGCAACGAGGAGATCGCCTCGGTGCGCACGGAGGGCAAGCGCCTGGCCCACGTCCTGGACGATCTGCTGGATCTGGCGCTGGCCGAGCACGCCGCAGCGGACCTCCAGCTCACGGACATCGGGGCGCTCACCGGCGAGCGCGTCGCCTCCTGGCGTCCGCTGGCCGAGGACAAGGGCGTACGGCTGGTGCTGGACGGTGCGTCCGCCGTGACCGGCTGGGCCGACCCGATCGCGCTCTCCAGCGCCTTGGACGCCGTCGTCGACAACGCGCTGAAGTTCACCCCGGAGGGCGAGGAGGTCAGGGTCACCGTCGTCTCCGACGGCGCGGTTGCCACGGTCGTCGTCGCCGACCGCGGGCCCGGGCTGACCGAGCAGGAGCTGGAGCGCATCGGTGACCGGTTCTGGCGCAGCAACCGGCACCAGAACGTCAAGGGATCGGGCCTGGGGCTCTCCATCGCCCAGGTGCTGCTCGCCGCAGGCGGCGGGACCGTGGGCTACGACAAGCACGAACCGCACGGTCTGCGGGTGACACTCAGCGTGCCGCGCAACCTTCCGCACGTTTGATACGGAGGGTTCAGGGCTTGGCCGAGCGGTAGTAACGCTTGGCGCCTTCGTGCAGTGGCAGCGGATCGGTGTAGATCGCGGTCCGCAGGTCCACCAGTTGCGCCGCGTGCACCTCGCGGCCTATCCGGTCCCGGCTGTCGATCACGGTCCGGGTGAATGCCTGGGTCATCAGCGGGTCCGTGCGATCCGTTGTGATCAGCAGATTGGCGACCGCGACCGTCTGCACGGTCTGCCCCTGTTGCGCGTGAAGATAGGCGTCGGCGGGCATCACGGCCGAGCGGTAGTGGCGGGTGGACCCACCGGCTGACTGGAGCTCGGTGACCAGTGGGCCCTCCAGCGGTACCAGCCGGATGGCGAACTGCTCCGAGAGTTCCTGCACCGCGCCGGTCGGCAGGCCGCCCGACCAGAAGAAGGCGTCCAGCCGGCCGTCCATCAGCCTGGCGGGCATCGTGTCGATACCGGCGGGGACCGGAGTGATGTCCTCGGCCGGGTCGACGCCCGCCGCTGTCATCAGCCGGTCGGCGACCAGGCGCACCCCGGATCCCTTCTGGCCCACGCCCACCCGCTTGCCCCGCAGATCGGCGACCTTCTGGACCTTCGAGTCCCTGGGCACGATCAGCTGGACGTAGTCGTCGTACAGCCGGACGCAGCCGCGCAGCCGTGCGCCACCGGGTTTGCCGCTCTGCAGATAGGTGGTGACGGCATCGGCGGTGGCGATGGTGAAGTCCGCCTTCCCCGTTGCGACCCGTTCGATGTTCTGCTGCGACCCCTCGCTGTTCTGCAGCTGTATCGACACCTTGGGCATGTCCTTGGCCAGCGCGCCCTCGAGGCGCTGCCCGTAGCGCTGGTAGACCCCGCTGCGTACGCCGGTGGAGAAGGTCAGCGATCCGCTCGGCTCCGGCTCCCCGAGCGGAAGGACCCACCACAGCAGCAGCCCGAGAACGACAGCGGCGGCAGCGCCCCCCTGAAGGGTGCGGCGTCGGCCGAATCGGGACAGTGCATGCAGCATGGCGCGATCCTGCCAGGCCGCGCCTCGTCCTGGCCAGGCCGGACGGCGGGCAGAGGCTCCGGCGGCGGGAGGGGCGTCGTCACCGCCTACCCTTGTCCCATGAGCAGCGGCAACCGGAGCGAAGCAGTGGACGTCCAGAAGAGCTACGAGGTACGCACTTACGGGTGCCAGATGAACGTCCACGACTCCGAACGCTTGTCGGGGCTGCTCGAGGACGCCGGATATGTGCGTGCCCCGGAGGGCTCCGACGGTGACGCCGATGTCGTCGTATTCAACACCTGTGCGGTACGTGAGAACGCCGACAACAAGCTCTACGGCAACCTCGGCCGCCTCGCCCCGATGAAGACCAAGCGTCCCGGGATGCAGATCGCCGTCGGTGGCTGCCTCGCGCAGAAGGACCGCGACACCATCGTGCGGCGGGCTCCCTGGGTGGACGTCGTCTTCGGTACGCACAACATCGGCAAGCTGCCGGTGCTCCTGGAGCGTGCGCGCATCCAGGAGGAGGCGCAGATCGAGATCGCCGAGTCCCTGGAGGCGTTCCCCTCCACACTGCCCACCCGTCGCGAGTCCGCGTACGCCGCGTGGGTGTCGATCTCCGTGGGCTGCAACAACACCTGCACGTTCTGTATCGTCCCGGCGCTGCGGGGCAAGGAGAAGGACCGCCGTACCGGCGACATCCTGGCCGAGATCGAGGCCCTGGTGGCCGAGGGCGTCAGCGAGATCACACTGCTCGGCCAGAACGTGAACGCGTACGGCTCCGACATCGGTGACCGCGAGGCCTTCTCCAAGCTGCTGCGCGCCTGTGGCGGGATCGACGGTCTGGAGCGTGTGCGGTTCACCTCGCCCCACCCGCGCGACTTCACGGACGACGTGATCGCGGCGATGGCCGAGACGCCGAACGTGATGCCGCAGCTGCACATGCCGATGCAGTCGGGCTCGGACACGATCCTGAAGGCGATGCGGCGCTCGTACCGTCAGGACCGCTTCCTCGGGATCATCGAGAAGGTGCGTGCCGCGATGCCGGACGCTGCCATCTCCACCGACATCATCGTGGGCTTCCCGGGTGAGACCGAGGAGGACTTCGAGCAGACGATGCACGCGGTGCGCGAGGCGCGCTTCGCGAACGCCTTCACCTTCCAGTACTCCAAGCGTCCCGGGACCCCGGCCGCCGACATGGAGGGCCAGATCCCCAAGGAGGTCGTCCAGGAGCGCTACATGCGCCTGTCCGCCCTCCAGGAGGAGATCTCCTGGGAGGAGAACAAGACGCAGGTCGGCCGCACCCTGGAGGTCATGGTCGCCGAGGGCGAGGGGCGCAAGGACGGTGCCACGCACCGCCTCTCCGGCCGGGCACCGGACAATCGCCTGGTCCACTTCACCAAGCCGGACCAGGAGGTGCGCCCCGGGGATGTGGTGACCGTCGAGATCTCCTATGCGGCGCCGCACCACCTGCTCGCGGAGGGCGCGCCCCTGGGCGTACGGCGCACCCGGTCGGGTGATGCCTGGGACAAGCGCGCCGGGGCGGCTGCCGCCGAGCCGGCCGGAGTGATGCTGGGTCTGCCCGGCATCGGCGCCCCGGCTCCGCTGCCCGCCGCCGCGGCCCCGGGGTGCGGCATCGGCTGACGGCAGCCTGTCCGGGCGACGACCGCAGCGGATGCCCCGGGGTAACCGCTCGGGTTGGCTGCCCGGGGTAGCTGCCCGGGATGGCCGCAGTACGCTGACCGGCATGCTTGTCGCCGCCGCCGTCTGTCCGTGCCCGCCGCTCCTGGTCCCCGAGGTAGCCGCAGGAGCCGCGCCCGAGCTCGACGCCGCGAGGGACGCGTGCGTCGACGCACTGGGGGTGCTCGCCGCCGCGCGGCCCGATCTGCTGATCGTGGTCGGGCCCGCAGAGCCGGAGGCCCGCGGGCCGTATCCCGCAGGCTCACCCGGCTCCTTCGCGGGGTTCGGCGTCGACCTCGCTGTGCGGCTGGGGGAGGTGCCCGCGGGGGCCGCGGTTCCCGAACGCCCGCTCCCGGTGTCCCTTGCCGTCGGCGCCTGGCTGCTGGCCCGCGCCCGGTGGGCCGGCGCCCCCGTCGAAGCCGTCGGGGTGGGTGAATCGCTGGCTGCCGACCGCTGCGTGCAGGCCGGGCGGGATCTGGCTGCCAGGGCTGACCGGGTGGCCCTGCTGGTGATGGGTGACGGCAGCGCCTGCCGCACGGTCAAGGCGCCCGGTTACCTGGACGAGCGCGCGGTCGACTTCGATACGGCGGTGGCCCGTGCGCTGGGCGCCGCGGATCTTGCCTCACTGGGCTCACTGGACGAGTCGCTCGCGTACGAGCTGAAGGCGGCGGGCCGGGCGCCGTGGCAGGTGCTCGCGGGTGCGGCGCAGGGGGCCGGGCTCGGAGGGCACCTGCTGTACGAGGAGGCTCCGTACGGCGTGGGTTATGCCGTTGCCGCCTGGTCGTGATCCGCAGGAAGAAGTCGTGATCCGCAGGAGGGCCAGGAACGGCCGGCGACAGACCTGAGGGCCCGTGGAGCGCACGCGCTCCACGGGCCCTCAGGGGCGGTTCACTCCCGGGTCAGGAAGCGGGAGGTGCAGGCGGTGCAGGCGGCGTACCACCCTCGTTCTTGTGACCCAGGCGGTCGACCGCGTCCTTGGCCTTCTGCGTGCCGGACACGATCTTGTCGCTGTATTTGCCCTTGGTCTTTTGGTCGACTGTCCGAGCGGCCTTGTCGAGGCCCTGGTCGATCTTGCCCCCGTGCTGGTGCGCGAGGTCGCCGACCTTGTCCTTGGCCGGGGCCAGCTTGGCCTTCAGGTTGTCCAGGAAACCCATGGGTGACCTTCCGTGCTGGGGGACTGTCGTCACATTTTACTCGTGTGAGAGGGAAAGTGCGTGACGCGGAGTGTTCGGTTGAGCCGACCGGGCAACGGGTCCGGACCCGGAGTGTGAAACGCAGTCGTTCGGGAAGCCTCCCCGGGTTTGGGACACTGTCGCGGTGAGAAGATCAGCTCCCGCGCCCCGCGTCATCACCGTCGTCGGTCCCACCGCAGCCGGAAAGTCCGATCTGGGGGTGTTCCTTGCCCAGCAGCTCGGTGGTGAAGTGGTCAATGCCGACTCCATGCAGCTCTACCGGGGGATGGACATCGGCACAGCGAAGCTGACGGTCCCCGAGCGTGGTGACATTCCCCACCATCTGCTGGACATCTGGGATGTCACCGAGGCCGCCAGTGTCGCCGAGTACCAGCGCCTCGCCCGCGCGGAGATCGACCGGCTGCTGGCCGAGGGGCGTACGCCTGTTCTGGTGGGCGGCTCCGGTCTCTACGTGAAGGGCACGATCGACGCCCTGGAATTCCCCGGTACGGATCCCGAGGTGCGCGGCCGGCTCGAACAGGAGCTGACGGAACATGGCTCCGGCGCGCTGCACGCCCGCCTCGCCGCAGCGGATCCCGACGCCGCCCGAGCCATTCTGGCCAGTAACGGACGCCGCATCGTCCGCGCCCTGGAGGTCATCGAGATCACGGGCAAACCCTTCACTGCGAACCTCCCGGGGGACGAAGCGGTCTATGACGCCGTCCAGATCGGTGTGGACGTCGAGCGCCCGGAACTCGACGAGAGGATCAGCGTCAGGGTGGACCGGATGTGGGCGGCCGGACTCGTGGAGGAGGTGCGCGCCCTGGAGGCCCTGGGGCTGCGCGAGGGGCGCACCGCCTCCCGTGCGCTCGGCTATCAGCAGGTGCTCGCGGCGCTCGCAGGGGAGTGCACCGAGGACGAGGCGCGCGCCGAGACCGTACGCGCCACCAAACGCTTCGCGCGCCGCCAGGACTCGTGGTTCCGGCGTGACCCGCGCGTCCGATGGCTGAGTGGTGCCGAGGAACATCGCGGGGAACTCCCGCACCGGGCGCTGGCGTTGGTCGAACGAGCGGTTACAGCCTGATCGCATGACGGGAGAGCGACGTGTAGCAGGAACCCTCAGCGCTGCATCGACGCAGGTCAGAGAGAATCCTGGGTTGCGGGGCTTCATGAGACTCGACGATCTGGAACAGCCCTTGCGGATGGGTGCTGACCTCTTGCTGACTTTACTGATGGGCGGTCAGTTGCACGGGGTTGACTGCGGGTGGGGTACTGGAGTTTGCTGCGCGATCTGACTGTGATTCTCAGCCCAGGGTCGTGGCGGTGGATTAACGATGATGCGCGGGATCGCCGGTTTGGCCAACCGGGGATCCCGCGCTATGTTGCCCCGCTCTGACGTATTGGTGGTCAGCCTGTACGGATGGCGGCGAGGCCGGCCATGGCGGGTGGTGGAGTGCGCAGGCCCCGCGCGATGGAGGGCTGTTCTTCGCAGGGCCTGCGCCTACGGCACGAGCAATAGGAGCACCTTCTCCACACCCGCCTGCACGATCCGGAAGGCGGAGGGCTTGGAACCTTCCTGCCGCGCTAACGACCTCGTGCATGGTTAGCGGTGACGATGGCAGCGCTGGCTCGTTGGGCCGGTCGTGGTGGGGATGCAGGCGCGTGGGTTGATCATGTCGGAGCGTCGGGTCACGGGGCTTTCAGTGGCTGTGATCGCTGATCTGGTAGCGGAGTTGGGGCCGGTGTGGCAGGCCCGGAGAGATGCCGAGCTACTCGACCGACCGCGCCGGCGTGCGGTCGGAGCGGGCGCGAAGTACAAGCTGGTCTTCGTCGACCGACTCCTGGCTACTCTCGTTCATCTGAGGCACGGCGTTACCCACGACGTGCTGGCCTGCTGGTTTCAGGTGGACCGGTCGACCATCACCCGTGCGGTTGGCGAGATCCGGCCTCTGCTCGCCGACCGCGGATGTCGCATTGAGGGCGGCCTGCGACTTCGCACGCTTGCCGATGTGATCGCCCATCTCGGCGCCACCGGTCAGACCGCTCTGATGGATGCCACCGAGATCAGGGTCCGTCGCCCGGGCGCACACCGCGGCGGACGCAGCCGGTTTATCTCCGGCAAGAGCCGCATCAACGCCATGAAAGCCCTCGTCGTCACTGATGAGCGCGGACGACCACTGTTCTGCGGCGAGGTCCGGGCCGGATCCGTCGCCGACATCACCCAAGCACGTGACGCCGGCCTGGTCGACCTGCTCGCCGACACCATGGACCTGCAGATCCTTGCCGACGCCGGCTATCAGGGCCTCGCGGCGCAAACCTACGGTCAGGTCGTCACCCCACCACGCAAGCGCCGCGGCAAACACCTCGAACATCTGCAATGTCTGATGGCACACCACGAAGCCGCCCGCTTCGCCCACTCCTCAGCCAGAATCCCCGTCGAACACGGCATCGCCCACCTCAAGAACTGGAGGGCCCCGACGAGACAACCTGCCCGACACCATCCGAGCCGTCGCCGGACTCCTGACCGACCAACAAGCAACCCACCGCACGAAGGCACTCGCACTGCCCGTCACGCCCGCGTGATCAAAACGCCAGCTACAAGCTCAACACGCCCTCACCCCAACCATGCACGAGCTCGTTAGTCACCGAGGAAGGAACCCAAACAGTGGGGCAGGTCAACCTGTCACCCAACCCTGCATCAGACCCCTGGTGTTCGCGGGTGTGGTGGTAGGCGAGGTAGGGGTCGAGGTCGTTGTTGGCGTGGACGGCGCGGAGTTTGAGGACGGCTTCGGCACCGGCGAGGCCCCAGCGGGCGCCGGTGATGTCGAGGCGGTCACCGATGAGATGCCGGCAGGCACCCTCGACCGAGCCGGTGGCGATGGGCCAGCCCGCCTCGAGCGCGGTGTCGTAGTGCAGCTGGTCGAGGTGCCCGGTGAGGTAGTTGACGCTGGTGGTGACGGTGTCGCGTTCCGCGGAGGTGAGGTGTCCCTCTGCGGCCTGGGTGGTCATCTCGTCGGCGACGCGGGCGGCGTGTCCGTGCAGGATCGCGGTGAGTTTCTCGGCGGCGAAGGTCTCGGCGGCCTCGCTGCCGACGGGATGGAAGGCGTGAGCGGCGCTCCAGACATACTCTGCGACGTGGACGAAGTCGATCAGGATGTCGACCCTCACATGCCGGCGGGCGGCTTCGGCCTTGATCAGGTCGAGTTGGTGCCGGGCCCCTCGACCAGGACGAGCGAGGGCCGGTGCTGTCCAGGATCACGGTCGGCGGCCTGGGCGAAGGCTTCGGCGATCACGTCGTCGGGATCGTGGATCAGCGAGGCGGTGCACCACCGGTTCACAGCCTTGGGCCCCGGGTTCACCTCGCGCCGTCCGCTGCGGCCTTCGGGCGGGTGGACGATGTCGTGCGGACGACGCCTGGCGGTGGTGCTGTCGTGGACGGTGGCGATCGTCGCCATGCGTTTGCGGTTCGGCTTCTCGCCCGGCGCGAGCCGGGCCTGGCGGCCCTGCTGCTTCTTGCGGATCGCGGCCCTGCGGGTGGCCTCGCGCAGGGCTTCGGGCCGCATCACCACGCTCTTGCCGTCGACCTGGATGACCAGCGGCATGTCGGCCGTGCACGGCAGTGCGATCTTGTGGTGGTAGAAGGCGTCGATATCGGCGGCGGCCTCGACGACCAGGGACTGGGCCCGGCGTTTGCCCAGCACCCGCCCGCACCGGTCCCCGATCGCCTCCAGGGCCTGGCCGTAGGAGGAGCGGATCGCCTCGCGGACCGCGAGGCGTTTGATGCCCGCACTGCGCCGGCCGCGTGGCAGCGACAGGGCCGCATCCGCCGGGTGCACGTCGGGCCGGCCCCGGCTCCGCCAGGCCAGCCCGGCACAGTACTCAGGCCCCCTGCGCGACCCACCGCGGTGTCAGGAGCCCTTACAACTGTCGGCGACCCTGGCCGGGGCAGCGGGCAGTGCGTGGCCTACACATATGATGATCGGGCTCCGGGGGCCCGGGGCCTGAATGTTTGTGGGGCGGGGAATGTCGAAGCACCGGTTGTCCAGAAAAAGCCGCTACATCGCTCTCGCAACGACAGGTGTCGTCGTCGTGGCCGGTGCCGGGGTCGCGGCGCAGACCTCGATGGCGGCCACGACGTGGCCGGCCCAGAAGACATATACGGGCCGGGCGTTCGACGCCTGTACGGCTCCCTCCCTCGCGGCGATGAGCGCGTGGAAGAAGGACAAGTACTACAGCGGTGTCGCGGTCTACATCGGCGGGAAGAACCGCGGCTGCGCCCAGCCCAACCTGACCAGGTCCTGGGTGAAGTCGGTCGACACGGCCAGCTGGCGGGTCATCCCTCTTTACGTCGGCGCTCAGCCGCCCTGCCAGAAGAGCGGCAACAAGGAGCGGTTCACCGCGGCCACCGCCGCCTCGGTCGGGGTGAACAACGCCAACGACGCTGCCGCCAGGGCCGCGGCGCTCGGCATGAAGCCCGGCAGCCCCATCTACCTCAACATGGAGTCCTACGACACCGCGGACAAGACCTGCAACAACGCCACCCTGACCTACGTACGGGCCTTCACCAAGACCCTCCGCACCAAGACCTACCGCGGCGGCCTCTACGGCTTCAGTACTTCCAGCGCCAAGGCGATCGCCACCGCCAAGGACCGCACGGACCTGCCCGGTAACCTCTGGTACGCCCTGTGGAACGGCCAGGAGACCACCACCAAGGACTGGCCCTGGGACCCCAAGCTTTACACCGACCACAGCCGCGGCCACCAGTACAAGGCCAACAGCAAAGAGACCCGCGGCGGCCACACCATCACCGTCGACCGCAACGCCTGGGACGCCCCGGTCGCCATCATCGGCTGACCGAGGCGCCGACAAGACGCTCGAGTCCCGCGCGTCGGGCCCGTACCAGCTCGGTCAGCGGGGAATCGGGCCGTCCGGTACGGACTAGTATCCACCGTTGTTATCGTGCAGTAGCGAGCGATCGGACCTCGAAGTGCCCGACGTTCGCGGACGGATACCCGACAGTGGTGTGCGCAGCGATGAGGCGCTACGTGCTCAGGTGGCCGCTCTGCGACCGCCCGAGGCTTCTGGCTCTGCGACCGCTCTCGCCCGCACGCCCCGCATCTCTGCGCCCTGAGTCTGGATCCGGGTGACGGCACCTCGCCAGGGCCGTCGTACCGCGGGTGCCGTCACCCGGAAGAGCGGCGTGCTGAGTGCCGGCTTGCGGCACGACGGCCCGGAATGGAGTTCGGGGATGTTACTTGAAGGCTGATGACGGCCGCGTTGGGGTTATTTGAGGTACAGCAGGCCGTCCACCGTGACGGCGGGACGGCCCGAGGTGCCGGCCACGACCACCTTCACGGTGTGCTTGGCACTGCTGGACCACGTCTTGGTCCACAGCGCGTCGCGGTACTTGGTGGTCGCCGACCTGAGGTCGACGGTGGCCGTCTTCACCCCGTCGACGTAGACGTACGCCTGTCCCGACGTCGCCGCGCGCGACACCGTCCAGGCGACGGAGCGGCCGGTGAACGTCCAGGTGAGCGAGGAGTTCTTCGTCGAGCTGGAGTACGACTTGCCGCCCAGGTAGCTCGTCGACGACTTCGACGTCCAGGTACCCGTCCTGACGGCCGAGCTCTCCTGGAGGATCACCGGCGTCGCGGAGACCCCGGCGGACGCGGTGTTCTCCGCCAGGTTGTGGGCCGCGAGGGACCAGGCGGTCGCGGCGCCGGACCTGACCGTGTGCGCGGCGCTCGTCGTGGTCGGGCCGTACGTCCTGGCGGCCGGAACGGACAGGCGCACCTCCTTCAGGGCCGCGTTGTCGGCGGCCTTCCAGCTCAGGGTCACCGGCACCGCGGTGGTGTTCACCGTGCCCGTGCGCAGGGACAGGGCGGGCTTGGCGGAGAAGGGCGGGGCGGTCGTCTCGGCGACGACCGTCGCGGCGGCGCTGGTGGAGGTCCTGCCCGAGATGTGCGTGGCGCGGACGGCGACCTTGTGGGTGCCCGCGGCGAGAGTGGCCTTGGCGGAGGCGGCCGTGCCGGCGACGGCGGCGACCGGCTTCCCGTCGACCAGGAGCTCGTACTGCTTCACCAGCGCGGCGGGGGTGGTCGACGCCCAGGACACGGTGACGCCGGCCCTGGTGTAGTACGCGCTCCCGGCCAGTCCGGCACCGGTGACGGACTTGACGGTCAGGCTGCTCACCGATCCTGCGGCCCAGGTGCGGACAGTGCCCAGTTGACCGTAGAACGCGTCGCCGGGGCACTGGGTGTTGTACCCCGTCGCGGTGGCCGTGAACGGCCGGAAGGGTGAGCTGCGCGCCCTTGGTCCAGCTCTTGCGGAAGTAGTTGGTGCCCGCATCCCCGGCGGTCAGGGTCGCGGTGCCGGCCGGACTGACCCCGTACTGGCCCGGCTTCCAGGCCGCCAGACGTGCCACGGAGACCAGGGCGGCCTGCGGGGGCGCGGTGTCGGTGTAGGTGCCCAGGACGGAGATGCCGGGCTGCGGCGCCTCTGGCTCGCCGCTCGACGGGAGCGGCTCGCCGGTCTCCTCCACGGAGAAGGCGGCGGGCTCCATGGCGGAGCCGACTTCGCCGGTGCCGGGCTCCACCATGTCGAGGCGCAGGCCGCGCGGCAGTCCGGCCGACGTCCTGCCGCCGCCGGAGTTCACCCGGGCCTCGACGCCGTCGGACGGGCCGAACCACGCCGGCTCCGTACCCGCGCGCGGCGCCGTCCTCCCCCTGCCCGCTGTCGCCGTCCAGCCGCACCCACGTCGACCACCGGCCGCTCCCCATGGCGCGGGTACGGACCTCGACACGACCAGTGATCCGTGCGCCGGGGTCGGTCCACGTCACGCTCAGCATGCTGAACGGCTCGGTGTCACGACGGCCCAGGGTCGCGTCCGATCCGTCCGCGCCCGCCGCCAGTCGCACTGAGCGTGTCCCGGTCTCGACCGGACCCGCCTTGGAAGTCGTTCGGGGGGCGTTGTCAGCCGGACCGGCCTCACCCTGATAGACGAGAGTTCCGGTGATCCCGGCCGCCCCAACTGCTGCCGTGACCCATATGCGCTGCCGCTTCACGCAGCCCACCCCTCGGTTCATCGCCACGGCGGTCATTACCACCAGCAGCACCTCGGCCTCACAGATTCGCCAGAACCTATACCTGGCAGCAAACCCGACTTCACGCCGAACAGGAGGTGTACTGCGCGAGAACAAGGGAACACGTACTTTTCTGACGTTCCGTCAGTGAGATACCTCACGCGAGGTTTGCACTTGGCATTCCCTCGGTCTGGATGTGATTGCCACGGTTTTCGACCTTCTTCTCCTCGCTATCTTCATATCTGCACCACATAAGTGGCATGCGCACAGCAAGAGACCGAGGAATGATGACGCTTCACATACCCGCGCCAAAAGAGCGCGGCCGCTCATGGTCGGGGGCGAGCCTGCGCCACATCGCGGGCAGTATCGCTCTCGCCTTAGCGGTGACCCTCGTCGACGGGACGAGTACCGCGTTCGCCGACGCCCCCCGGATGGACACCGCCCCGAAGAACCCGGCGGCGACTCAGGCTGCGGACATCCCTTCCGCCAGGGTGGCTGCGAGGCTCTCCGGCAAGCGCGTCGAGGCCCTCTCCGAGCGCACGGAGACTTCGACGACCTGGGCCAACAAGAACGGTTCACTCACCACCGAGCTCACCGCCGGACCCATCCGGTTCGAGGACAAGGCAACAGGCAAGTGGAAAGGGGTCGACCTCGACCTCGTCCGTGACTCCGACGGTTCGATCTCGCCCAAGGCTCACCCTCAAGGGCTGCAGCTCGCCGGCAAGACCGGCACCCGCGCCACATCGCTGAAGACGGCCCAAGCCGCTCAGGCCACGGATCTGGTGACTCTCGGCGAGGGCGACGAGCAGATCACATTGCAGTGGAAGGGGGGCCTGCCCGCCCCGAAGCTCGACGGCACCCGAGCTACCTACGCCGAGGCTGTTCCCGGCGCGGACGTGATCGTCGAGGCGACGCGGACCGGCTACGAGCAGTTCGTCGAAATCCAGAAGCGCCCGACAGTCGACGGCTACACGTACACGCTGCCGCTGAAGGCCAAGGGCCTGAAGGTCAAGCAGCAGGCGGACGGAAGCCTGCTGTTCACCGACAGGAAGAACAAGAAGCGGGCGGTCATGCCCGCCCCGGTCATGTGGGACGCGAAGGTCGACAAGGTCTCCGGCGAGCACGTCAACCGGGCCGCGGTCGGCATGGAGGTCGTCCAGCGCAAGGGCTCGGTCGATCTGGTCCTCACGCCGGACGCGAAGTTCCTCACCGACCCCGACACGCTGTACCCGGTGACGGTGGATCCCTCCACCTCCGCCCTGGGCAACGTCTTCGACACCTACGTCCAGCAGGGCGAGAGCGTCGACTGGTCCGCCGACACCGAACTGGACCTCGGCCACCCCGGCACGACCAACAGCGACGGCACCCCGCGCACCGCGCGTTCCTTCATCACCTGGAACACCGCCCCGATCTCCGACGCCCTGGTCTCCAGCGCGAAGCTGAGCCTGTTCAACTTCCACTCCGGCAACACCACCTGCACGGCCCAGCCCTGGGAGGTGTGGTCCGCCGGCAAGGCGTCGACCGCCTCGCGCTGGACCTCGCAGCCTGCCTGGACGGCGAAGAAGGCCACCTCCACGGAGACCAAGGGCAACCCGTCCTGCACCGCCGCCCCTGACGGCTGGATCAACGCCGACGTCACCACCCTGGTCCAGGAATGGGCCTCGGCGAAGAACGCCACCTCGGGCATGGGTCTGCGCGCCACCAGCGAGACGAACACCGCACAGTGGAAGCGGATCAACTCCGCCAACAACGCCGCCAACCCGCCCACGCTGGTCGTCACCTACAACTACCGGCCCCGCACCGGAACCAGGCAGGAGGCCGGGCCGCCGTACTTCTCCTACACCGGCGCGTACACCGTCAACACCGTGACCCCGACGCTGCGCGACACCTTCGTCGATCCCAACGGCGACAAGGTGAACGGCACGTTCCAGATCTTCGACGGCACCAGCGACACCCAGGTCGGCGAGGTCCTGGTGTCGCCTTACGTCCCTTCGGGGCAGACCGCCTCAGTGAAGGTCCCGGCCGGTGTGCTGGCCAACGGCAAGACGTACACCTTCCGGACCTCACCGTACGACGGTGTCCACTACAACCTCGGCTGGTCGGCGCGGAAGACCTTCACCGTCGACACCTCGGCCCCGTCCGCTCCGACGCGGGTCGTCTCGACGGACTATCCGTCGGGCTCGTGGGTCAAGGGAGCGGGCCAGGCCGGTGTCTTCACGGTCACCCCGCCCGCCGCCGACCACCAGTGGCTGGAGTGGTCACTGGACGATGTGACCTGGACCAAGGTCTCCACCAGCGGCTCGACGGCGGCCAAGGCCATCTCCGTCACCCCGCCGCGTGACGGCGCTCATACCCTGTACGTCCGCAGCGTGGACAAGGCGGACAATAAGTCCGAGGCCATCGAGTACACCTTCAACGCCGGTCCCGGCGGGTTCCTCCAGCCCTCTGACAGCGAGCGCACCGCACGGCGCCTGCCGCTCGTCGCCGAGGCGGACGCGGCCAAGTACAACGCCGTGTCGTTCTCGTGGCGACGCTCCGAGGCGGATGCCTGGATCGCGATCCCGGTGGCGCACGTCACCGCCGGCGGTGTGCCACTGACGGCCTGGCCCGTCCCGTTGACGAACGGCAGGAACGCTCCGCTGGTCTGGACTGCCGCCACCACGGTCGACCCTGACGGCACGGTGCAGATCAAGGCCGATTTCACCGGCGCGACCGCCGTGTCCGGCAGCAGCAACCCGCTCACCGTTGTCGTCGACCGCGACGCCGACGAGGCCGCGGCCGAGGAGATCGGGCCCGGCTCGGTGAATCTCCTCACCGGTGACTACACGCTGTCCGCCTCCGACGTCTCGTACTACGGGCTTTCGGTGACCCGGACCGCGTCCTCCCGTACCCCGCAGGCCGGGGCGGAGCAGCAGGGCCAGGCCGCGATTTTCGGCCCCCAGTGGGTCTCCGGCACGACTGCCGAGCTGACCGAATCCGACTACGCACACATCCGCAGGATCTCCGACACCGCCGTCGCCGTGGTCAAGGCCGACGACACCGAGGTCCATTTCACCGCGAATTCCGGCAGAACCGGGTGGATTCCGGAACCGGGCTCACAGGACCTGATCCTGAAAGGCAGCATCAGCGGCTCCTTCACGCTGTCGGACTCCGAAGCCGTGGTGACCGAGTTCGCCAAGCCTGATCCGGCTGTCGTCACCTGGCAGGTGGTCTCTACACGCCTCGAAGGGCTAGACGTCTCCACGACGACCATGTCGACCGAGACCGTACTGACAGGCGGCAAGACCCTTGCCCGCCCCAAGCGGATCGTGGCCCCGACCTCGGCGAACACCAACGCCGTCTGCCTCGCCACGCCCACTGCCAAGGGCTGCCGAGTGCTGGAGTTCGTCTACGCCACCGCCACCACGGCAACCGCCACCGCCTTCGGCGACTACCAGGGCCAGGTCAAGGAGGTTCAGCTGTACGCCTCCGCGAAGTCCGACACCTCGGCGACCGCCCGCGCGGTGGCCACCTACCAGTACGACGACGCCGGACGCCTGCGCCAGGAGTGGAACCCGCTCCTGGCCCAGTCCACGCAGACGCAGTACGCCTACGACAGCGCGGGCCGCGTCATCACCTACCAGTCCACGACGGACCAGCCGTGGACCTTCACGTACGGCAAGGTGGGCACCGGATCGACCGCGGGGGAGGGCATGCTGCTCAGGTCGTCGCGCCCGGCGCTGAAGCAGGGCACAACCAGCACCCTTGAGGGCACCGCGGCCACGACCCTCGTCTATGACGTCCCGCTGACCGGGACAAGCGCTCCGTACAAGATGGGCGCGGCGGATGTGAAGGGCTGGGGTCAGACCGACGCCCCGACCGATGCCACCGCCGTCTTCCCGGCGGATGCCGTGCCGTCGTCCAACACCGGCGCCGGTCTCACCGCCACCTCCTACGCCCGCGCGAACATCAGCTACCTCGGTGTCTCGGGGCGCACGGTGAACTCTGCGGCACCCGGCGGCCATATCTCGGCCTCGGAGTCCGACAGGTTCGGCAACACCGTCCGGGATCTCACTCCGGTCAACCGCGCCGTCGCCCTGGGAATCACACCCGCGGACAGAGCCGCCCAGGCCGACCTCGGCATCGCTCAGCTCACCTCTGCCGAGCGCGCCAGGCTCCTGTCGACCAGCTCCGTGTACGACGCCGCCGGCACCCGGGAACTGGAGGAACTGTCCCCGCTGCGCAGGGTCGACCTCACCGCGGACCTGAAGTCCGGCACCACCACACTGGTTCCCTCGGGCACGTCCGTGACCGCTCGCGGCTGGACGGTGAACGAGTACGACGCGGGCCGTCCCACAGACGGCACCGCCGGCGTCAAGGACCAGATCACCAAGATGACCGTCGGAGCCCAGGTCCGTGAGCACCCCGGGGTCCAGGGCGAGACCAGGGCCACCCAGACCGTCTACGACTGGACCCGGGGCCTGCCGGTCAAGAAGATCCAGGACCCGGGTGGCCTGGCCATTACCACCACCTACGAGTACGACGCGAAGGGCCAGGTGATCAAGGAACTATCACCCGGAGCCACCGGGACCGACGCGGCCACCCGTGTGACGAAGTACTGGTCCGCCACGGGCACCGCCGCCTGCGAGGGACGTCCCGAGTGGGCCGACCTGTTGTGCTCCATCGGTCCCGGCGGGGCCATCACCGGCGGAGGCAGTAACCCCAGCCAGCTCGCCACCAGCACCTATGAGTACGACGCCTGGGGTAACACCACATCGATCAGCAACAACGCCAACGGCGTCACCCGCACCACCACCACGACGTACGACGGCGCGGGCCGCGCCACCACGGTCGTGGTGACCGGCGGAGTGGGTGAGACCGTCCCCACCACCACCACCGGCTACGACAGCGTGACGGGCCGGGTTCTCACCGTCGGTTCCCCGACGGCCGGGACGATCACCAAGGCGTACGACACCCTCGGCCGCCTGATCTCCTACACCGACGCGGACGGCGGCAGGACCACGACGGAGTACGAACTCCTCGACCGCCCCGCCAAGGTCAGCGATACCGTCCCCTCCGTTCTCACCTTCACCTACGACCACACCGTGGAACCCCGCGGCCTCGCGACCAAGCTCACCGACTCCGTCGCCGGAGTGTTCAGCGCCACGTACGACCCCGAAGGCAGCCTCCTCACGGAGAAGCTGCCGGGCGGCTACACCATGACCGTCCGCAACGACTCGATCGGAACGGCGATCGACCGCACGTACACCCGGGACAGCGACTCGGCGGTCGTCTACTCCGACAGCACGACCGCGTCCGTCCACAACCAGACCACCAGCCACGCGGGCTGGTCCGACCAGACCTACCGGTATGACGCCGCCGGGCGTCTGGTGACCGTCCAGGACACGTCCGACACGGTCTGCACCCGTCGCGCCTACGGCTTCGACGCCCGCACCAACCGCACCACGGTCACGAAGGCCACGGCGGTTGCAGGCGTGGACTGCCCGACCAGCGGCGGGACCGCGACGACCACGACCTACGACTCGGCCGACCGGCTCAACGCCACCGGCTACACGTACGACGCCTTCGGCCGCACCACAGCGTTGCCGGGCAGTGTGACCGTCGGCTACTACGCCAACGACATGGCCCGTCAGGAGACGACCAGCACCCGGCGCCAGACGTGGGCCATGGACGCGGCCCTGCGGTTGCGCTCGTGGACCGTCGAGGCCAACACCTCGGGCACCTGGGCGAACGTCGCTACGAAGACCAACCACTACGACTGCGACTCCGACAACCCGCGTTGGGTTGTCGAAGACGCCTCGACCGGCGCGGTGACCCGCAATCTGACCTCGCTCGCGGGAGGTCTTGCCGCGACGACCAGTGCCACCGGCTCCACGGTTCTCCAACTGTCCACGATCCACGGGGATATCGCCCTGCAGCTTCCCCTGGACGCGGCCCAGGCCCCCGTGGCGCTGGACACGGACGAGTACGGCACGCCCAGGGCAGGGCAGGCCGCCACCCGATACGGCTGGCTGGGCACCAAGCAGCGCTCCGCCGAAACCGTCACCGGGCACACCCTCATGGGTGTACGGCTCTACAACTCCACCACCGGCCGGTTCCTGTCTGTCGACCCGGTCCACGGCGGTGGAGCCAACCGTTACGGCTATCCTGGTGACCCGGTCAACCAGAACGACCTCGACGGTCGCAAATGGAAGTGCAAGGCCAAGTGCAACATCGAGGGCAAGGGTTCGCACTGCACCGGCCACCTCTGGGGCGCTGGCTCCGGAAAGACGAAGGACGGCGCGGTGAAGGACGCGAAGCGGGACGCCACCCAGCAGGCGCCCCGTGGCTGCTATGCCCGTCATTGCCGGGCGTATGACTGCACCAAGAACCGGGTCAGGCAGTGGTGGGACGGCAACTACGACCCACGCACCATGCACCGGCACAATGCGCCGAACTGGATGAGGCGCGCCAACCACAACTCCTGGGGAATCCTGTTCCGCGGCGAGGTGTGGAGGGGTACTTACGGCAGCTTCTGCGGCTGCAGCCCCTGATCCCTGCCTATGGTGCGCGGCCTGTGTTCTGACCTCCGCCCGGGGTACCGCCCCGGGCGGGTCCAGGTCCGCGGCGCGCGGCACACTGGACCCCTGCTCGCTAGCCCAGTTCGGAACGAGGACCCACATCATGAGCGACGCCGACGCAGAAGTCGCTGATACGACAACGGAGCCCAGGCTGTGGCAGGTGAATATCGCCTTGCTTGCGACAGCCGCCCAGCATGAAGAACTGATGGACCGGCTGGTGGAAGCGCTGTGCCCGGACTGCTCGCACGAAGGGCCATGCCCCATTCCCTGGGGCATGCACAGCGTGAACGGAGACTCTCTTTCCAAGAAGAGGCAGAAGGCTCTCCGGGAGGAAATCGCCGAGACCAACGGCCCGGATCCGGTCTGACCGACGCTGCGAGCCCGGTTCCGCATGCCATGCGGAACCGGGCTCGTTCGCGTGGACATCCGCCTCACTGAAGGCCGGGTAGTTAGCGTTTTCGCAGGCATCGGCCAGTGCATGTCCAGCCAGCCGGCGTCCGGGTGGTGACGATCGGAGCGCGGCCCGGCATCGGCTCCCGCCCGGCGTCGGGCGAAGTCCTCGTACCCGGTGGGTGGTGCCGGGGCAGTTCTTCAGGAATTTGTCCAGTGCGGGTTCGGTCACGACGCAGAAAGTCATCAGACGCTGTTCGAGGCCAACCTGGGGGATCGTCACCGGCCCCGCCCAATCCATCCCGAGCTTTGCGAGGGCCCCGGCCCGCTCGTGCCTAAACGGCTCCCTGCCCGCGCAGGTGCGCCGCCAGATCACACCATCGAGCTCGCGCGGGGGCGCTGTAAGGGCGTGCAGATCATTAACTCGTGGCTTTCCGCTCGGCGAGTCGTTGGTTTGGTATGAGCAGGTTGGAAGGACAACGGGCCGGGTTGGCAGCCA